>JBJHBX010000613.1:0-2135 GCA_050485725.1 Gemmatimonadales bacterium
CGAGGCACGGTCGCTGATGGGCGGTGACCTTCGAATCCAGTCGGGGGCACCCTTCCAGCCCGCGGTGACCTGGGTACTGGATTCCCTCCGTGCCGAGGGGTACCGGATCGTCGAGGCGGTCTCCCTCGCTTCGTCCGTGCCCTCGCCGGCGGGGCCGCGACTGCTGCAGCTGAACGCGGTGGAGCTGGCCTTTCCCCTGGTCGGGGTGCCGGACGAGGAGCGGGCCGGGAGCTGGGCGGCGCTCTTCGAGGGACCCTCCGTGGCCGGGGACCCCAGGGTGCTCCGCCAGCTCGGGGTCGGCCACGGGGACTCGGTTCGGCTGGGGCAGCTCCAGGCGTCGGTCGCGGGCGGGGTCACCGGGCTCCCGGTGGATTTCGGGCCCCAGAGCATCGTGGGCCCCCCGCTCTACCTGTCGATGGCCACGCTCGAGGCGTCGGGCCTGCTGGGATTCGGAAGCCTGGCCCAGTTCCGGGCGTTCGTCGTGGTACCGGGAGATGCGGACCCGGAGGTCGTGGCGCGCAGGCTCTCCGGGAGACTCCGGGGCGAAGGGGTCTCGATCCGGACGGCGCGGGCCGAGGCCGAGGCGCTGGCAGGAGGGTTCCGGAGCCTCTCGCGTTTCCTGGGGCTCGTCGGCCTGATGGCCCTCCTCCTGGGGGGGATCGGGGTGGCGAGCGCGGTGCACCTCTACGTGCGGGAACGGATCGCGTCGATCGCGGTGCTCCGGTGCCTCGGTGCGAGGGAGGGGACGGTCTTCCGGGTCTACCTGCTGCAGGCGCTGGCGCTGGGGCTCGCAGGGGCCACGCTGGGCGTCCTGCTGGGAACGGCCCTTCAGTTCTCCCTTCCTGCCCTCCTCCGCGGAATCCTTCCCTTCGAGGCGGCGCCGCGGCTCCGTCCGATCACCCTGCTGGCGGGGCTCCTCGCCGGCAGCTGGATCGCGCTCCTCTTCGCCCTTGTCCCGCTCCTCCGCGTGCGCGAAGTGCCCCCGCTGGCCGCGCTGCGATCCGAGGTGGAAGGCGCGGCACTCCGAAGGGTCGCCCCGAGGGTCGCCGCCGGCACCGGGCTCGCGCTGACCCTCTTTCTCGTCTCGGCGGCCCAGGTGGGCGGGGTGCTTCCGGGCGTGGTCTTCGCCGCCGCCCTCGGCACGGTGCTTCTCCTCCTGGCCGGGCTCGGCCTGGCGCTCGCTGCGCTCGCCCGGCGCCTTCTTCCGGCCGGTGCCCCCTTCACGCTCCGGCAGGGGGTGGCCGGGCTCTTCCGGCCGGGCAACCAGACCGGGGCGGTCCTCACCGCCATGGGGTTCGGGGCGTTCCTGATCGGCTCGCTCCTGGTGGCCGAGGCGGGGCTCCGGTCGCAGCTCTCCCTGGACCTCGCCGGTGGCGAGCCGTCGCTCGTTCTCTTCGACATCCAGGAAGACCAGCTCGAGGCCGTCGGATCCGCGCTGGCGGCGTCAGGGGCCTCCACGGTGCTCCTTCCCCTGGTGCCTGCGCGCCTCTCGGCAATCGCGGGGGTCCCGGTGGAGGACCGCGTGGCCGAGGGTACACTCGAGGGATGGGTCGGGAGGAGGGTCTACCGGAACACCTGGCGCGACGAGCTGACCGATACCGAGACCCTCGTGGCGGGGTCGTGGTCGCCGTCGGGTGACGGGGATGCGGTTCGCAGCCAGGTCGAGGGCGGCGCGGTCCGTGTTTCCCTGGAGGAGGAGATCGCGGGAGAGCTCGGCGTGGGGGTGGGAGACCGGGTGGACTGGGACGTCCAGGGAAGGATCGTGACCTCGGTCGTGGCTTCGATCCGGCGCGTGGACTGGGCCTCCATGCGACCGAACTTCTACGCGGTCTTCGAGCCGCAGGCCCTCGAGGGCGCGCCCACCACCTGGATCGGCCTCGTGCCGGCGCTGGAGGCGGATTCGATCGCGGTGATCCAGGATCGGATCATGGCCGGGACACCCAATGTGTCGATGCTGGACGTTTCGGCGGTCCGGGAGACGGTGGAACGCGTGTCGGGCCGGGTGGTGGCCGTGCTCCGGTCCCTCGCGGGATTCGCCACGGGGGGCGGCTTTCTCGTTCTCCTGGCCGCGCTGGTCGCGGGGCGGTTCCGCAGGCGCCGCGAGAGCGCCCTCCTGAAGACCCTCGGTGCCAGGG
>JBJHBX010000614.1:0-2131 GCA_050485725.1 Gemmatimonadales bacterium
GTTCCAGGGGAGAAAGGCGGCACCCACCAGGAGGCGGTCCGAGGGAGCATAGCTCACGCCGAGCGCCGTCTGGGTCACGTCGTAGTCCACGCTCCCCCCCGGAAAGTCGATCGACCCGGTGGTGATGCCAACCTGGAGGGTGCCCGTCCACTGGCCGGCGCCGGCGAAGACCGCGCCCTCCGTCACGATGGGCGCCCGGACGATTCCCTGTGGCCCTGAGGCATCGACGCTGGGTGGGGCGCCGCTGAAGGCCCCGACCTGCGCCGCCGCGGGCGTCGCCCAGAGAAGGGCGGCGGCGAGGGCGCCCACCCCCGCCCATGCCAGCACACTTGCCGATCGATGGTATCTGAACGGAGTCATGGAGAGGTCACTCCCGTTCGAAGCTGAGGGTGGAGCCCGCGATCCTGATCCGGTCGCCCGGAGAAAGGGTGGCCTCCTGCACCGGGCGCCCGTTCACGTAGGTCGGGTTCGTTCCCGACAGGTTCCTGAGCATGGCCCGCCCACCGTCGACGGGGACCACGATCGCGTGCTCACGCGAGGCCGCCCCCTCGTTGATCACGACCTGGCAGGCCTCCGGGTCGCGCCCGATCTTGACCCCGGATGCGGGGATGCTGAACCGGTTGCCCTGGAGCGGACCCTCCTTGACCACGAGGATCGTGGATGCGGGGGGAAGCGCGGCGCGCGCACCTCCCGACGGGTCCCGTGCGAGTGCGGGGCCCCCCATCGTCGCGGTGCCGCCGCCACCCGAGGCCGGGGCGCCGCGGCGGAAGAGGAAGCCGGCACCGACCAGCCCCAGCCCCAGGAGGACGAGCGCCGCCATCATCCAGGGGGGACCGGCCTCGGCCTCGACGGGGATCTCCTCCACGACGGGCTCCGTGCCCCGGCGCGACATGGCGGTGGAGCGAAGGGCCATGGCGTCGGGAAGGTTCGAGTTCACGCGGAGCACCTCGTCGAAGGCTCCCACGGCGTCGGTCCACCGCTCCGCATAGTAGGCCTCGAGCGCCTCGTCCCAGGCCCGGTTGAAGAGTCCCGCGGTGGAGGGCTGCACGCCCTCGGCACGAATGAACTCCTGGATGGTGTTCGTCGGTACGGCAAACCCGAAGCCCTGGGCGCGGACCTGGTCACCCATCGAGGTCTGGTCGAGCGCCGTCATCGTGGCCATGCCCACGACCTCGCCCCGGTTGTTGAAGACCGGGCCACCCGAGTTGCCCCCGGTAATGGGGGCATCGATCTGGAAGACGTCGTTCCCGGCCACGGCGGCTCGAAGTCCCGACACCCCGCCCCGGGTGAAGCTCGGATCGAGGCGGGTGCGGTCACCCAGCGAGCCCATCGAGAGGACCGCGCCCGGATAGCCTCCCACGTGGATGTCGTCTCCGGGGGCCAGCGAAGCGGAGTTTCCGAGGGGCACGGTGGGCAGGTCCCGGCCCTCGATCTTGAGGATCGCCACGTCCTTCCCGTTGGCGAGGCTCACGCCGGGGAACGAGACCCTTGCCGCGAAGGGCGTCATGGCGGGGCTGTACTGCTTCACCTCGGCCGGGAAGGACTCCCCGTTCTGCATGATGACCCTGAGCTGGCGCGCGAGAACGACCTGGGCGCGCTGCACGAGCTCGGGAATGAACTGGGCCAGCTCCTCCTGGGTGAGCTGGCGACCCAGCGCCTGCGCCACCTGCGGCAGATAGTTCTCGCCGAGGAACTGGTAGAGCATCTCGAGCTTGATCTGCTCCTCGTTGTCCGAGTGGTAGAGCGCCACGACATGCCCGTTGGTCACGAGGTAGCCATCCGGCGTGATCAGGAATCCGGAACCCATGCCCTGGTGCTGCGTGGTTCCCGCCACCGTCTGGTCGCCCAGGTCGATCCGGATCTCGGCCTCGACGAGCGTGCCGACCAGCACGATGGCCGGCTTCACCTCGTAGTACATGCGCTGCCGTTCCTGCTGGGTCAGGTCCTGGGCCTCCAGGCTCGAGCCCACCGAGAGGAGCGCTCCCGCCAGGACCAGGGCCGAGGCCAGTCGCACGGCCCGGTGCGCGGGGGCGCGGCCGGCGTTGGGGGACTGTCCGTTTCTCATGCTTCTCGTCTCCGTCGATGGGCCCCGGCACGGGGCGTTTCGGTTCCTGCCAAGGGGTCGGGATCG
>JBJHBX010000615.1:0-2128 GCA_050485725.1 Gemmatimonadales bacterium
ACCCCCACCGCCGAGGTCACACCCCCCAGGGTGAAGCGGGAGAGGGCAAGCGGGGGTACCTTCGTGTGGGCGCCGGCCTCGCCGCCCCCTCCGGTCAGGTGAACGTGGGCATCCACGAGCCCGGGAATCAGCCGGCGGCCCTCCAGGTCGTGCACCTCGGCGCCCAGGGAGGCCGGCAGCTCCGGTCGGTCGGCGCCGATCCAGGCGATGCGGTCCCCGGCCACGAGCAGGTGGCAGTGGCCCAGCGCCTCGGGGGCGTGGACCTCGGCGTTCAGCAGCAGTTTCAGCATTTCGGGAAGGTAGCGCCGCGCCCCGGCCTGCGACGAGAGCCGGGGGCGGCGCGTGAGGCCCGCCAACGCGACCAGGCACCCCCTCCGCCCGCGGCGCCAGGCGAAGCTTTCGTACTTGACGCGGTGAGCGACCGGGGACCATGTTCGCACACCACGAAAGTCTTCGTACGCAGGTGTCCGTACATGGCAATGCAACAGGGGGAGTCGCATGCAGCCCTACCCGCTCGCTCTTGCACCGACGTTCCTCGCCTGCTTCGCACTCAGCGCGCTGGCCCACGCGACCGCGCTCTCCGGCCAGGGCGTTCCCGAGCGCCCGGCGGCGGAGGTCTTCCGCCTGGGGGGCATCGACGCGCCGGAGCACTCGGCCTTCACCCGCGAACCCGGCCTTGCCGTCACCCCCGACGGGATGCTCTTCGTGCGGAACCCGAACGGCGCCTCGCTCGAGGTCTTCGACGGATCGGGGCGACACCGGGGCACGGTGGGAGGGGCGGGGCAGGGGCCCGGCGAATTCCAGATCCTGAACGCCCACGGGGTCGTCGGAGACACGCTCTGGGCCATCAACTTTCCGGACCCCCGCATCTCGCGCTTCCGGCTCGACGGCACCCACCTGCGCACCGAGCGGCTGGAAGCCCTCGATTTCGGCCGCCCCCTTTCGGCGCCGCAGCCTCTCACGGCGATCCTGCGGTCAGGGTGGGGCCTTGCGGTTCCGACGGCCTTCCCGGTCGGCGCGGACGGCCGCGTGACCCTTCCGGTGCTCCTGGTCGGTCCGGGGGGAGGGGCACCCCGCGCGGTCGCCGAGATCGTGACGCCCCAGGGGCTGCACCTGCCCGGCGTGGGTGTCTTCGCGCTCCACTCCTTTCCCTTCTCGCCCCTCGTGGCCGCGTCGGGAGTCGGAGACGGTTTCGTCGTGGCCGCCTGGGTCGAGTCCGCCCCGGGCCGGCTCACGGTGACCCGCCATGCGCCCGACGGCTCCGTGCGCTGGAGCCGCTCCCTTGACCTGCCCGCTCCCCCGGTCGCGGCGGCCCAGCGGCGCGCCCTCGTGTCGCGCGGGGTCGAGATGGCCGAGCCCGTGGTCGAGCAGGCCCGGCGCGCGGGGCAGCTGGGCAGGACCTCGACCGAGGCGCTGGTCGAGGCGGGACTCCACCTTCCCGATCGGCATCCGCCGGCCGACGCGCTCGTGCTGGGGGCCGACGGCAGCGTCTGGCTCGGGCTTCCGCAGGAGCGCGCGGGCGAGGCGAAGCGGTGGCTCGTCCTGGCCGAAACCGGCGAACCCCTCCACCAGGTCCGCCTTCCCCACGGTGCCACGGTTCGCGCGGCCACCCGGAACTCCGCCTGGGTCACCTTCCTCGGGGCCCTCGACGTTCCCTACGTTGCGCGCCACGAGGTTTCCGGAGCCTCGGGGATGCCATGAGGAGGGCGAGTCGGAAGCATCGCCGGGAACGCTGAGCCTGGAGTGTCACGTTCGAACGGGACTGATCGTTGGAAGGGCAGGAAGCCGCTGCCCCGAGCCCCCACCGGAGGTGCCGATGTTCGCCGAGCCGATGCGCGCCGATTCCCGCCCACCGTCCCGCGCCCTTCGGGTCGCAGGTGCCTCCCTCCTTGCCCTGGCCCTGCTCGCGGCGGCCTGGTTCCTCCCGATGCAGGGCGAGTCCGCCGGCATCGAGCCGACCGATGCGCACCGGGAGGCCGCGCCCGTGGTCCCGGTCGATACGGAGCCCGGCGCCACGCCCCTTCCCCGGACCCAGGCCGAGGCGCTCGAACGAGAAGCCATTGCCGCGCATCTGCTGCGGGTCGAGACCGCGCTGAGGGGCGTGCCGACCGATCACCTCGACGAGGAG
>JBJHBX010000616.1:0-2127 GCA_050485725.1 Gemmatimonadales bacterium
CGTCCCGGGGCGTGTCGCCGATCACCACCACCTCGGGCCCCCGGAAGCGGCGACCGAAGGTGGCGCGGGCCCGCTCCAGCGCGATCCCGGGCAGCTCGTTCCGCGTTTCGTGATCGGAGCCGTAGCCTCCGATGCGCCACGCCGATCGGAGCCCCGCCGAGGCCAGCTTGAGCTCGGCGCCCCTTGCAAGATTCCCCGTCACGAGCCCGAGCGCCACCTCGCCCTCCGATTCGAGGGCGTCGAGGGCCTCGAGCAGGACCGGCACCCCGGGCAGGATCTCCATGGGCCGGGCCGCGAGCCCCGCCTCGAGCCCGGCCAGGTAGCCGCTCCAGAGCGCCTCGAACCCCCGGTCGATCTCCGGATCGTCGAGCCCGGCGGCCCGCAGCAGCTCGCGGGCGATCTGGGGATCGGTCTTGCCGGAGAAGTCCCAGGCGTCGATGGGTCCGGCGGTGCCGTAGGTCTCGACCATGGCCCGCTCGAAGGCGCCCTTGGCCGGCCCCCCGCGAAGGAGGGTCCCGTCGATGTCGAAGAGGAGAAGGCACTTCATGGGTTCGCTTCGGGGCTCGGAGTCGTTTCGCCGACAGGCCCCGCCACCGCCCGCTCAATGGCGCGCTCCAGCGCCTCGCGTGCCGCAACGCCCAGCAGGAGCACCTCGGCGGCCGGGCGTCCTTCGCCCGCCGGGTCCTCGGGGGGCGCTGCGGCATCGGAGGGGACCACCCCGAAGATCACATCGCCGTCGAAGGGGGTGAAGACCGGGGTGATCCGGCGGGGGAGCGCCGTTCCCGCCAGGCGAAGGAAGCGGACCAGGTCGCCGCCCGTGAGGGGCGCGTCGGTGGCCACCACGCAGAGGGTCGTGTTCTCGCCCTCGCGGGCGGCGGGAGCGAGCGGGTTTCCTCCTCTCCCGTACCCCTCGACGAGCCGCTCGAGGGCGTCGACGGGTGGGCCCAACGGGTCGGGCCGGGGTCCGGCCACGACCCGCCCGGCCCCGTCGACCACGCTCCCGACGGCGTTCACCACGGCGAGCGCCCCGACGACCCATCCACCGACCTGTACCGAGGCGCTCCCCACCCCCCCGGGCATGGCGTGGCCGGGGCCCAGGAGCGTGCCGACCCGGGCACCGGCCCCGGCGCCCACCTGTCCGTGCCCGCCACCGGCACGACCGCGGTCGCTGCGACCACCCACCCGGGCCGCATCCTCGCAGGCCGCCCGCCCCTCGGCGGGGCCGGGCCGCTCCCGCCCCGGGGCCAGGTCGTAGATCACCGCGGTGGGCACGATGGGCACCACGCCGGAGGTGACGGGCATTCCCCTGCCCCGCGCCTCGAGCCAGGCCATGACGCCGTCAGCCACCCCGAGCCCGTACGCGGAGCCGCCGGTCAGGACCAGGGCATCGACCCGGCGACTCAGGTGCGCGGGGTCCAGCGTCATGAACTCCCGGGTACCCGCGGCGAGCCCCGCCACCTGCGCCCGGGCCCGGAAGGGGCCGAGCACCACCGTGCACCCGCTTCCGCCCCCCGGGACCTCGGCGTGCCCCACCCGGAGCCCCGCCACGTCCTCCAGGTCGTCGAGGGGGCCGGGCGCGGGCCTCACCCCGCCTCCGCCAGCAGGTCCCGGAGGAGGGCGGGATCCATGTTTCCGCCCGAAAGGGCAACACCGATCTTCCGCCCCGCCGTCTCGACCTTTCCCCCGAGAACCGCCGCAACCGCGGCCGCCCCCGAGAACTCCACGAGCAGGCGGTGCTTGAGGAGGAGCGTCCGGGTCGCATCGCGGATCGCCTGGTCCGACACCGTGACCACGTCGTCGAAGAGCGCAGACACGTGGCGAAAGGTCAGCTCGCCGGGGCGCACCGGCGCCAGGCCGTCGGCGATCGTGTCGATGCGGTCCAGGGTGACCGGCGCGCCGGCATCCAGGGAGCGCCTCATGGCGGCCGCCCCCTCGGGCTCGACCCCGATGATGCGGAAGGTCCGCCCCTCGGCTCCCCGGGCCCGTCGCTCGGCCTGGAGTCCGCGAAGCGCGACGCCCGAGCCCGACGCGAAGCCGCCCCCGCCGATGGGGACCACCCAGGTATCCATCTCGGGCCAGCCCTCGCCCGCCTCGAGCGCCGAGGTGCCCTGCCCCGCAATGATCCAC
>JBJHBX010000617.1:0-2126 GCA_050485725.1 Gemmatimonadales bacterium
CGGCAGGACGCCATCGAGGCCTTCCGCGCCGGGAACATGGCGCTCTCGGTGGCGATCTACGCGTCGGTCTACATCGGGGTCGCGGCCCTCTCGCTTCCGGGCGCGGCGATCCTGACCCTCGTGGGGGGCGCCATCTTCGGGCTCGCCTGGGGCACGCTCATCGTGTCGTTCGCATCGACGATCGGCGCCACCCTCGCCTTCCTCGTGGGACGCTTCCTCTTCCGCGACGCGGTTCAGCGCCGCTTCGGCGGGGCCATGGAGACGCTCAATCGGGGCATCGAGCGCGACGGCCCCCTCTACCTCTTCCTGATCCGCCTGGTCCCCCTCTTCCCCTTCTTCGTCGTGAACCTGGCCATGGCGCTGACCCCGATCCGGGTCGTGCCCTTCTACCTGGCCAGCCAGCTCGGCATGCTCCCCGGCACCCTGGTCTACGTGAACGCCGGCACGCAGCTCGCGACCATTGGCTCCCCGGGCGACATCCTCTCGCCCCGCGTCATCGGGGCCTTCGCGCTCCTCGGCCTCTTTCCCCTGCTCGCCACCTGGATCGCCCGCGGCATCGAGCGGCGTCGCGTGCTCCGCGGCTTCACGAAACCCCGGCGCTTCGACCGGAACCTGGTCGTGATCGGCGGCGGTTCGGCGGGGCTCGTGACCGCCTACATCGCGGCGGCGGTGAAGGCGAAGGTCACCCTCATCGAGAAGGGCGCCATGGGGGGCGACTGCCTGAACACCGGCTGCGTCCCCTCGAAGACGCTGATCCGCACCGCCCGCTTCATGTCGGACGTGCGCCGGCACGAGGCGCTCGGCGTGGCATCGGCGTCGGCGGAGCTCCGCTGGGACCAGGTCATGGACCGGGTGCACCGCGTGGTGGACTCGATCGCGCCCCACGATTCGCCGGAGCGCTACCGCGGGCTCGGCGTCGACGTGATCGAGGGCGAGGCCCGCATCACCGGCCCCTGGTCGGTCGAGGTGAACGGCCGCACCCTCACGACCCGCCACATCGTGGTGGCCACCGGCGCGCGCCCCTTCGTCCCCCCGATTCCGGGGCTCGAGGAGGTCGGCTACCTGACCTCGGACACCCTCTGGGAGCTCCGCGACGATCCGGGGCGGCTCCTGGTGCTCGGGGGCGGGCCCATCGGCTGCGAGCTCTCGCAGGCCTTCCGGAGGCTCGGCGCCCGGGTCACGGTGGTCGAGATGCTCCCGCGCCTTCTTTCAGGAGAGGATGCGGAGGTCTCTGACTTCGTCGAGGCGAAGCTCCGCGCCGAGGGGGTGACGGTGCACACCGGGCGGCGCGCGGTCCGCGTCCTCGAGGAGGGAGGCACGAAGGTGCTGATCGCGGAGGCCTCCGGGGGATCGGCCGGCAGGCGGGCGGCGGAGCCGGCCCCCGGCGCGGCGGCGGGCCCCGGAGAAGTGGAATCGGCCCCGGCTGAACCCGCCGAACCCCTTCGCATCCCCTTCGACACGCTTCTCGTGGCCGTGGGACGGCGGGCGCGGGTCGAGGGTTTCGGGCTCGAGGAGGTCGGGGTGAGGACCACCGAGGACGGGTGGATCGAGGTGGACGACTTCCTCCAGACCCGGGTGCCGACGATCCATGCCGCCGGAGACTGCGTGGGGCCCCATCTCTTCACCCACGCGGCGAGCCACCAGGCGTGGTACGCGGCGGTGAACACCCTCTTCCGGAATCCGCTGCGGCGCTTCCGGGTGGACTACCGTTTCCTGCCCCACGCCACCTACACCGACCCGGAGGTGGCCCGGGTGGGGCTCTCCGAGGCCGAGGCGAAGCGGAAGGGGACCGCGTACGAGGTCACGCGGCACGAGCTTGCGGGGCTCGACCGGGCCCTCGCCGACGAGGCGGCGGAGGGGTTCGTCAAGGTGCTCACCGTGCCGGGGAAGGACCGGATTCTCGGGGCCACGATCGTGGGGCCGCACGCGGGGGAGCTGATCGCGGAGTTCACGATGGCGATGAAGCATGGCCTCGGGATGAACGACATTCTCGGGACGATCCACGCCTACCCGACGCTGGCCGAGGCGAACAAGTACGCCGCGGGGGCCTGGAAGCGCGCGCACAAGCCCGAGGGGGTGCTGCGCTGGGTGGAGCGGTACCACGGGTGGCGGCGGGGGTAGGGCTG
>JBJHBX010000618.1:0-2126 GCA_050485725.1 Gemmatimonadales bacterium
TGCCACCGCGCCTCCTGGTCCAGGTCTGCGCCGGAAACGTGCCGGGGACCGGTGCGACCGCCCTTCTCCGGGGACTCCTGGTCGGCGCCCCGACCCTGCTCAAGCCGGGAACCGGGGACCGGGTCCTCCCCGAGCTCGTCGCGCGGGCGCTCAGGGAGGAGTCGGGGGAAGGCGCCGGATCGCTGGCCCGCGGCTTCGCGGTGGTCGGATGGGAGGGCGGGGCCGGGTCCGACATGGAGCGGACGGCGCTCGCCGCGGCGGATCGGGTCGCGGTCTACGGGGGTGCCGATGCGGTGGAGGGGGTTCGGGCGCTGGCCGGACCGCTCACTCCCGTGGTGGTCTACGGTCCCCGCATCAGCATCGGGGTCGTGCTGGCCGACGCCGCGGCAGACGACGGGGTCGTGGAGGCGGCGGCCGAGGCGGTGGCCGCCTACGCGCAGCGCGGCTGCGTCTCGCCGCACCTGGTCTGGGTCGAGGAGGGAGGCGGGCGCGCCCCCGAGGCCTGGGCCGAATCGATGGCCCAGGCGCTCCGGCGGCGCGCGGCCGGAAGTGGGGCGGGCGACGCGGCCGTCGGGATGCGTGCGCTGGCCGAGGGCGCGGCCTACGCAGCGGCCGCCGGCCGGGGCGACCGGGTCTTCGGCGGTCCCGAGGCGGGGTGGATGGTGCTCTGGGAGCCGGGCGCGCGCCCCTTCGAGCCCTCCTGCCTGGGGCGAACGGTGCGGGTTCGGCCGCTCGGCACCCTCGATGAGCTGCCCGACCGGCTCGAACCCGCCCGGAAGGTGCTCCAGAGCGCGGCGGTCGAGGGCGCGGAGCCGCGGAGAACCGAGGTCGCGCTCCTCCTCGGCCGGACCGGGATCACGCGCATCACGACCTTCGGGAGGCAACCCTGGCCTCCCGCATGGTGGCGTCACGACGGGGAGGGTCCCCTTCGTGCACTCGTGAACTGGGTCTCGCTGGAGGCCGCCGACGAATGACCCGGCGGTCGGAGGCCGACGCTGCGCCAGTGCCGGGCGGCCGTGAGGCCGCGTCTACTCCTCGGCCTGCTGCTCCGAACGCCAGACCACCATCTGGCGCTGACCCGTCGAGTTCTCTTCCACTCGAACGGTGAGAACGTCACCCTCCTCGATTCCCAGGTCGTCGCGCATGTCCTGGGGAATCGTGATGCGTCCGCCCACGCCGACGGTGACGTCGCTGTAGTAACGGGTCCGGAAGATGGCCATGCCGCGTCCTCGTCTTGTGTTTCGTCCTCGCGCGGGTCCGGGACCCTCGGGAAGGGAGGGACCGGAGAAACGGATGTCCGCGGTGGAGCTGTCCAATCTAGGGGTCCCGACCCCCGACTGACCAGATCCGCCGGGCGCGTGTGGACCGTTGGCAGGTGCGCGGGGTGTCAGGGACGGCCGCCCGGGGACGATCCCTCCCCCCGGCTCGGCGAAGGCCGGCGGGTGCCTGCCCCCCCGAACCCCTCACCCTTCCCTCCCGACCCCCGGAGTCGTTCCCCTGATCGCGCACCCCGACCCCCCGTTCGATCCCGTCGGAACAGAGCCCGCGGTCCGCCTCGAGGCGGTGACGAAGGCGTTCGGCACCTTCCGCGCCGTGGATTCCCTCGACCTCGAGGTGCCCCGGGGAACGGTCTACGGCCTCCTGGGCCCGAACGGGTCGGGGAAGACAACCACGATCCGAATGATCATGGGGATTCTCGAGCCGGACAGCGGCCGGGTGTCGCTCTTCGGAGGCGCGCCCGACGACTCCCGGAGGGACCGCGTCGGGTACCTGCCCGAGGAGCGTGGCCTCTACAAGCGGATGCGGGTCCTCGAACACCTGGTCTTCCTGGGCAGGATCCGGGGGCTCGAGCGCCGCCGCGCGAAGGAATCGTCCCGCGCGTGGCTGGACCGCCTCGGGCTGGGCGAGGTCGAGGGAAAGCGGGTCGAGGAGCTGTCGAAGGGGATGCAGCAGAAGGTCCAGTTCATCGGCACGGTGCTCCACGAGCCCGAGCTACTGATCCTGGACGAGCCCTTCTCGGGACTGGACCCCCTGAACCAGGACCTGCTGGAGGGGATCGTCCGGGAGTTCGCGGACGGCGGGACCACGGTCCTCTTCTCGACCCACCTGATGGAGCAGGCGGAGCG
>JBJHBX010000619.1:0-2123 GCA_050485725.1 Gemmatimonadales bacterium
CACGGTACCGGGCGAACGTGGCCCGGACGCCGGCCGAGCGGGCGGCGGTCAACTGGAACGCCGTGATCTCGGACGTGGACAACGGCCTGCCGAACGGGTGGGACGTCACGATCACCTCGGGGTCGGGATTCAGCTCCGGGACCTACGTGAACATCTTCCGCTTCGGACCCTGGGGGCAGCTCAGCTACCAGGTGCTCGGCATGGCGGACCAGGCGGGGCAGTACCAGGAGTGGATCTCGCGCGACCCGTGGGAGAGGCATCCCAACCTCTCGGCGGACCAGACGAGCCAGCCCTTCCTGATCCAGACGCCTGACAACCGCTTCCCCACCGGGACGACGATCGCCGAGCAGCAGGCGAACCCCGGCACGAAGTGGGAGGTCACCACCCGGGGCGGCGGCTTCGGGGCCCAGTGGGCCCGGCCCGACCGCGGCACCTTCCGCTGGTCGTACTACCGCACCTGGATCCATGACCAGTGGCAGTCCAACGCCGCGAACCGGACCACGCACCCCGACATCACCCGGGCCGAAATGCAGCTCCTGAAGGCCGAGGGGCTCTACCGCAACAATGATCGTGCAGGTGCGGCGGCCATCGTGAACGAGTTCCGGACCGCGGCGGGGCTGAACGCCACCGACGCGAACGGGACGAATTCGAGCTGCGTGCCGAGGCTTCCGAACGGAAGCTGCGGCGACCTCTTCGAGATGCTCAAGTGGGAGAAGCGGCTCGAGACGCAGTACTCGGGTCTGCATCACGCCACCTGGTACTTCGACAGCCGTGGCTGGGGTGACCTGGCCGAGGGGTCGTTCCTCCAGATTCCCATGCCCGAGCGCGAGCTCGAGCTGCTTGGGCTCCCCCTCTACACCTTCGGTGGCATCGGGGGTGAGTCGTCGGCGCCGGTGGGTACCTACGGGTACTGATCGGCCCGACCGGTGAGGCGGGCGGGGGCCCCGGGGGCTCCCGTCCGCCGAAGCGGGCGACGCCGGTGGTCGGGATCCTTCCCGGCCGCCGGCGTTCGTCGTCCGGGGAAGCTTTGCCTTTCCGGCTACTTCGGTGTATGGTCTTCTGTATCGGCTCGGAACCGGTCCCGGAACCGCACCTCGGCGGAAGGGCCAGGTTCCCACGATGGAGGTGGTAGATGCGAATCAGACGTGTGACCCGGCTCGCCGCGGTACTCGGGGTCATGACGGCGGTGGCGGCGGGTTGCGCCTCGTCCGGGGAGCCCGGCGAACGCCGGAACATGAACGAGCTCCTGCCGGAGGAGATCGCGGCGGCACCGGTCTCGAACCTGTACGAGGCGGTGGAGCAGCTTCGCCCGCGCTGGCTCCAGGTGCGGAACGTGCAGAGCCTGTCCGGCGCCGGAGGGCAGATCGCCGTCTTCCAGAACCGGACGCACCTGGGGGGGCCCGAGGTACTCCGGAGCATGGGGTGGAACGGGATCGTCCGGCTCCGCTACATGGACGGCCCCCAGGCTTCGGCGCAGCTCCGCACGCCGGGTGCGGACGGGATGCCGGGCGCCATCATCATCGAGACGGCAGACGGGCGGTAGCGAGCGGTCCACGAGGGCCCGCGGAATCGTAGCGGGGCCCGGGAACGAAGAAAGGGCCGGGAGGAACGATCCTCCCGGCCCTTCCCCATGCATCCGCGACGGGACGTCGAAAGGCGCCCCGGCGGATCAGCCGTCGTCGGTGTCGTCGTCCTCTTCCCGCTCGGGGTCGTCCGGGCGCTCGTCGATGTCGGGGAAGCGGGGCGCGGCCGGGCTTTCCAGGCAGGCGGGCGCAGCCACGGAGATCGATCCGAAGAGCACCACGAACCAGACCAGGCGTCGGGTCAGGGCGAGGAAGGAAGCCATTGCGTGAACCTCGTGTTCGGGTAGAGCAGGTCGGCGGGGTCCTTCGGGCCTCCGATACCGTTACCGAAAGATCGACTCATCCACCCCGCCTTGTCCACAGGGCCACGACGCCGCAGCGGGCGTTCGCACTCAGAAACTCTGCGGGGACCGAGGAGAGCCCCCGGTAGATCTCGATCCCTTCCAGCAGGTGGGGCGAGGCCAGCGCATCGACGGGGACATCCCCTTCGCGGGAGGCGAGCATGCCGTCGATGTAGACCTGGACCGGACAGCGGCCACC
>JBJHBX010000620.1:0-2114 GCA_050485725.1 Gemmatimonadales bacterium
GGGCGCGTAGTCTGAACGGCCGCGTTCCCTTCCCTGCTTCCGAGGTTCACCGATGCGCTCGAACCCCCTTCCCGCCCCCGTCGCGCGCGGGGGCCTGGCCTTCCTGGCCGGTGCCCTCCTGGTCTTCACCGTCACCCAGGCGCACGCCGCAGGCGATCCCGGGGCCTCGCCGGGCCCGCTCGCTTCGGCGCACGCCGACGACCCGCGGGGAACCGGGCTCCTGCGCATGCCCACGGTCTCGGGCGAGCACATCGTCTTCGTATACGCGAACGACCTCTGGGTCGTGGGAAGGGAAGGGGGAGATGCGCGGCGGCTGACCTCGTCACCGATGACCGAGACGAATCCCCGCCTCTCGCCCGACGGTGAGTGGGTGGCCTTCACCGGGCAGTACGACGGGAACTCCGACGTCTACGTGGTGCCGACCCGGGGCGGAGAGCCGGTGCGCCTGACCTTCCACCCCGGGCCGGACCAGGTGCAGGGGTGGACGCCCGACGGGCGCGAGGTCCTCTTCGTGTCGGGCCGCGAGGGGTATCCGTCCGCGAACACGAAGTTCTTCACGGTGCCGGTGGAGGGGGGCTTTCCGCGGGCGCTCCCGATTCCCCGGGCCGTGACCGGGAGCCTCTCGGAGGACGGCCGCCACGTGGCCTACACGATCCCCCAGTACTGGGACCCGGAGTGGCGGAACTACCGGGGTGGGCAGGCCCTTCCGATCTGGGTCGTGTCGATGGACGACTTCGAGCTCGTGAAGACGCCCTGGGAAGGGGAGCGGCACATGCACCCGGTCTGGCTCGACGGCATCCTCTACTACCTCTCCGAGGCCGACTGGATGATGAACGTCTGGTCGTGGGATCCGGCCACCGGCGAAAGCCGCCAGCGGACCTTCCACGCCGACTTCGACGTGAAGCACCTGGATGCCGGGGGCGGGGTCCTCGTCTATGAGCAGGCGGGGCGGCTGCACTTCCTCGAGCCCGGCGCGGGCGCGGGGGGCGAGGACCGGGCGCGCCCGCTCGTGGTGCATGTGCGCGGGGACCAGGTGCACTACCGGCCACGCTGGGTCGACGTCACCGCCGGGCAGCTCCAGAACCCCGCCATCTCGCCCACCGGGCAGCGGGCGGCCTTCGAGGTCCGGGGGCAGATCGTGACCGTCCCCGCCGAGCACGGTGACCTCAGGAACCTCTCCGAGGGGCTCGCGGCGCTCCAGGGGAACTCGGTGTCGGCGGCGGCCCACCGGTTCCCGGCCTGGTCCCCCGACGGCACCCGCGTCGCCTTCTTCAGCGACGACGCGGGCGAGTACGAGCTCGTCGTGGTGCCGCAGGAGGGTGCGGGGGTCGGCACCTCGCAGGTGGAACGCCACGCCATGCCCGAGGCGTCGTACTACTTCCACCCCGTCTGGTCGCCCGATGGAAACCGGATCGCCTTCCGAGACGCCGGCATGAACATCTGGATCCTGGACCGTGCCGACGGGCGCACGGTGAAGGTCGACACCGAGCGGCACGCCTACCCCGAGCGGAGCCTCGACCCGACCTGGTCGCCGGACTCGCGCTGGCTCGCCTACGCGCGCCGCCTGGACTCGCATCTCCGGGCCATCTTCGCCTACGACGTCGAGACCGGGGTCTCGCACCAGCTCACCGACGGGCTCTCGGACGCCTACCGCCCGCAGTGGGATGCATCGGGGAAGTACCTCTGGTTCCTTGCCTCGACCGACTACGGGCTGAACACCGGTTGGCTCGACATGTCGTCGTACGACCGCCCGGTCACGCGCGGGGTGTACCTGGCGGTGCTCGCCGCCGACGCGCCCTCGCCCCTGGCCCCCCGCAGCTCGGAAGAGTCGGGCCCCGGGGCCCCCGGTGGGAACGATGCCGCCCCGGCAGGCGGGGGATCCGCCGGTGCGCGGGGTGGCGATGCCGCGCCTCCCGCGGTGCGTATCGACCTCGAGGGGCTCGACCAGCGGATCCTGGCCCTTCCGGTGCCGCAGCGGAACTACGTGCTGCTCCAGGCCGGGCCCGAAGGGGTCGTCTTCTACGGCGAGGCGGTGCCGAACCAGCAGGGCCTCACCCTCCACAGGTGGCAGACCTCCGAGCGCGAGGCGGCGAGCTTCCTGACCGGGGTGCAGG
>JBJHBX010000621.1:0-2088 GCA_050485725.1 Gemmatimonadales bacterium
GGGCGCGGGTCTCGGGAGAAGGGGGAACCCCCAGCTCCTCGTCGAGCCGAGCCTCGAGTCGGGACCAGGTCGCGAGTGCGCCGGCCCGGTCCCCGGTGGCATCGAGGAGCCGGATCAGGCGTCGTTGTGCCGGTTCGTCGAGGGGATCGAGCGCCACGCCCTTCCGGGCCCAGCCCACCGCCGCCGGAAGATCTCCGGCACCCTCCGAAGCCTCGGCCAGCGCAGCCGCCGCATCGGAGGCCTGGCGCCGGAGGCGCATCCGCTCGGCATCGAGCCAGCGCTCGAACCCGGTCGCATCGGCGGTGAAGAAGCCGGCCAGGAGGTCACCTCCCCAGGCCTCGAGGGCCTCCTCGTATCGCCCCGCATCGAGCGCCTCCTCGAAGCGATCCACGTCGGAACCGACCCGGCTCCGGTCGAGTTCCACGGCGTCGTCCCCGCGGCCGGGAATGGCATCCGCACCCAGGGATGCGCGCAGGTGATGGAGGGCCTTCGAGAGCGCGGCCCGACCCCGCTCGGCGTCGAGTTCGGGCCAGAGCAGGGGCAGGAGCACATCCCTCCGGTGCGGGCCACGGGGCCGGGCGGCGGCAAGGTAGGCGAGGAGGGCCATCCGCTTGGGCTGGACGACGACCGACTGTACCTGGCCTCCACCCTCGCGGCGGAGATCCACCGTTCCGAGAAGGCGAAGCTCGAACATGTCGTCAAGCTACGGCGCGGCTCGTGGCCGTGGGAAGAGTCCGGGAAGAGCGGGGGAAGAGCCGCTCACCATCGTGATGGCGCGGGGACGGCACGAGGCTGTCCCCGCGACCACCCCGAATTCCCGGGAGACGACACCATGACCCCTCGACCCGCTTCCGGTCCCGGCTTCACCCGCGCCGCAGCCGGCATCGCCCTCGTCCTCGCCCCTGCGCTGGCCGCGTGCCAGGGCGTACCCACTACCCCCGCGCCGGAGGGCCTCGCTCCGGACGCCTCCCTCGACGCCCGTTCGGCCGGGCTCGTTCGGGTGGCGTTCCCGGCCCAGGATCCGGGCGCGCCCTACTACGCTCGCGTTTCGCCCTACCCCGAGCTCCTCAACCAGGTCTTCACCGACGGACGCACGGTGGCGATTCCGGTCTACCGCGACCCCTCCTGCATTCCCGGTGACTTCAACCTCTTCCAGGGCTTCGATCCGCCCTCTGAGGCGGGGCCCGGTGCCTTCGGCTGCCCGCTCCTCGTTTCGGGCACCTTCCTGATCGAGCCCGATGCGCCCCTCGGGACCTTTCCGGTGCAGGTCAACACGAGCGGTCCGGCGCAGATCTGGTTCGTGGACCACGACGAGTTCATGGCCCGGACCTCGGACGGGATCCTTCCCATGGCGCGCCTGGCCGGATCCTTCGCCTCGCTCCGCATCGGGACCGCGGACCACTTCATGGAGCTTCTTCGCCCCCGGCTCGATGCGCGGCACCAGGTCGTCATCACGGCCCACGGGCGGCTCGACGATGGCGGTCGCTTCCGCCTGAGCGTGAACCACATGGAGAGCGAGCTGCGGTCGATCTCGATCCGGCTGGACTGATCGGATCGGGCCCGCGGACGACCCCAGCCGAGGGACCCGCCCGGCCCCGGGGGCACACCTGCCCCGGGTGTCGGGCCTGGCCCGGCTGCCCCCGAAGGTCGGGTCGCCGGAGGGTGCGGTGGGTGACGGACGTGACATTCGAAGGCCCCTCAGGCGCGGTGGCATTCCCTGTCTCCCCGCGGGAGACAAGCCGTGCCAACGTCCTTCCGGCCGACGAGCGCTGGCGGCCTGCGTCTCATGGTTCGAGACGTTCCGTGCCATCGTCTCGCGATCAGCCCTCCATGGGGGCTCCAGCCGCGGGGGCGGCTCGGCGGGGCGCGGCCCGGGGGTCGGACCGGAGGGCGCCGCGCGGAGAAGCCGGTCAGCGGCAGGACCCGGGAGCCCCGCTACCCCCGCGGGGCTCCCGTGGCGCCGGCGCGCACGTAGCGCCCACCGAGGGCAAAGGCCACCGTCATGAGCGTCGCCAGCACCACCCCCAGCGCCGCCGCCGCACCGAAGTCGAAGGAGCGGAGCTGCGACAGGATCTCGATGGAGATCTG
>JBJHBX010000622.1:0-2088 GCA_050485725.1 Gemmatimonadales bacterium
GCGGGGCACTGGATCAGGTTCGTCATGCGCGGCCGGGTTCGCAGGGACGGTGCGGGTCTCACCCGGAGAATAGCGCGCGCGGGCCAGGGGAGCCAACGGTGTGCGGGGCACGCCGGGTTCCCCAACCGCCCGCCCCCCCGCATCTTTCGGCGTCCAGCCGACATCGAGACGGCCTCGCCTTTTCTCCCACCTCCCATCCGCGCCATGGCTCTCACCTTTCCTCCCGGACTGATGGTCAGCGTCTCCGGCTTCCGGGGAACCGTCGGCGACGTGCTCACACCCGAGCTGATGACCACGCTCGCGGCCGGGTTCGGCGCCTTCCTGAAGGCCGATGCGGGGGGCGTCGGAGTCGGCGAGGATCGGGGCCCCGTCACCGTCCTGCTCGGCCGCGACTCGCGCACGAGCGGCCCGATGTTCGAGGCGGCGGCCACCGCCGGCCTGCAGTCGGTGGGGGTGCGGGTCGTGCACCTGGGCGTGGTGCCGACCCCGACGCTCCTGCTGGCGGTTCGCCACCACGGGGCCGCGGGGGCCCTGGGGGTGACCGCCAGCCACAACCCGGCCCAGTGGAACGCCTTCAAGTTCGCGGGCGCCGACGGGACCTTCCTCGACCCCGACACGATGGCGCGCTTCCAGGGCCTTCTGACCGGAGGCGAGATCGCGCGGTCACCCTGGGACGCGCTGGGCGAGGTGCACCGCGACGACGATGCCATCGACCGCCACCTGGAGCGGATCCTGGCCCTCCCGTACCTCGACCTCGATTCGATTCGCGCCCGCCGGTTCAGGGTCGCCCTGGACTGCGTGCATGGCGCCGGGGGGCGCATCGTGCCCCGGCTCCTGGAGGCGCTGGGATGCGAGGTGCACGGCATAGGTCTCGAACCCGACGGGCGCTTCCCCCGCGACCCCGAGCCTACCGCCGCGAACCTGGCCGCCCTGGCCAACCTGGTGCGCCGAACCGGGGCCGAGGTGGGGTTCGCCGTCGATCCCGACGTGGACCGCCTGTCGCTGGTCAGCGAGGCGGGGGAGCCCCTGGGCGAGGACCTGACGCTCGCACTCTGCGCCGACGTGGTGCTCCGCCGCGCCGCAGGGGGTGCGCCGGATCGGGTCGGGGCGACCGGGCCCGTGGTCACGAACCTGTCCACGAGCCGCGTCGTCGAGGACGTCGCGGCGGCCCACGGGGTGGCCTGCCACCGGGCGCCGGTGGGCGAGATCAACGTGGCCCGCCGGATGCAGGCCGAGGGAGCGGTGGTCGGGGGCGAGGGGAACGGGGGCATCATCCTGCCGGCGCTGCACCTGACCCGCGACGCGCCCGTGGGCGTGGCCCTCCTCTTGCAACACCTGGTGGACACCGGCACGAGCCTGTCGGGGGCCGCCGCGCGCTGGCCCGCGTACCGGATCGTCAAGGAGAAGGTCGACTTCCCGCGGGAGCGGATCGATACGGCCTACGAGGCGCTCCGGGCGGCCCTCCCGGCTCCCGAGGCGGACACCGCCGACGGGCTCCGGCTGGCCTGGCCGGACGAGGGCGCCTGGATCCACGTCCGGCCGTCGGGCACGGAGCCCGTGGTGCGGTTCATTGCCGAGGCGCGCGGCGAGGGCGAGGCGGGCGAGGCGCGGGCCCGGGCGCTCGTGGAGGGCGCACGGCGGGCCATGGGCGCCTGAGGCGGGCGACCGCGCGGGCGGCGCCCGACAAGGGGCGGAAAGGACCGGCGGAACCACTCCGTCGCATCCAGCAACGGACGAACGGGAGGGGGAAGGACCTGCATGTGCGGAATCGTCGGGTACGTGGGACCGAAACAGGTGTCGGGGCTGCTCGTCGAGGGGCTCCGGCGCCTCGAGTACCGGGGCTATGACTCCGCAGGCGTCACGGTGCTCGGCTCGGACGGGGAGCTGCGAACGCTGAAGCGGTCGGGGAAGCTCGACGAACTCGAGGGCGCCCTCGACCTGACGCCCCTCGAGGGAACGTGCGGCATCGGGCACACCCGGTGGGCGACCCACGGCCCCCCCACCCGCGACAACGCGCATCCCCACACGAGCGCCGACGGGACGATCGCCCTCGTGCACAACGGGATCATCGAGAATGCCGGAACGCTC
>JBJHBX010000623.1:0-2085 GCA_050485725.1 Gemmatimonadales bacterium
CGATGCGACGAAACCGATCGAAGCGAACGTTCGGACGATGGTCCGGAGGCGGTCTCCGCCTCGCCGCCATCGCCCTGGTGGGCGCCGGGGTGGCCGCCTGTGACGGGTCGAATGCGTTCCAGCCGGTCTCACAGGGGCCGCGGATCGTGGAACTGGAGGCGCCGGCGCTGGTCAGCTCTGGCGAGACATTCCAGGTCAAGGCCCGCACCGTTGCACTTGTACGCGTGGACTCCCTGGTCGTGTCGGCGGAGGGCTCGGGACTGAGCACCCGCCAGGTGCAGACCAACGGGACGCCCTCGGCCGAGATCCTCCATACCTTCGAGTTCATGGTACCCGACGTCATCGGTGACACGATCATCGAAATCCGGGGCTTTTCGGTCGATGCGCAGCGGAACGTGTCGCCGGTCGAGGTCCGCACGGTCCGCGTGCGCGACATGAACCCGCCGACCGTCACGCTTGGCAACCTCACGCCCAACGTGTCGCAGGGTGACACGATTCGCCTGCGGGTCACCGCCGCGGACAACCTCGGACTCACTTCGTTCGGGCTGACGATCCGGACCCCGTCGGGGGCCACGTTCGCATCCGATTCGATTCCCGTGTCCGGCACGCAGGCCGACTCCACCTTCCGGTACGTCCTCCCCGAAGTGGTGGAGTTCGGAGCGTGGAGTGTCCAGGCCTTTGCCCGCGACCTCGCCGGGAACCGCAATACCGCGACCTCCACGGTGAACGTGAGCTTCACCGACCGGGATCCCCCGTCGGTCACCATCCTCCTGCCGACCACGGGGACCGCCGTCTTCGTGACCGGGGACTCGGCCTTCGTGCGAGCCCGGGCCACGGACAACGACGAACTCGCCCGCATCACGTTCCGGGGCGAGGCGCTCTTCGGAAGCGCGGAGCTCGGCACCCTGGAGGGTGTGCAGCGGTTCCTCCCCATGGAGACCACGTTCGCCGAAGGCACGGGGGTGAGCGATACCACCCTCAATCGCTACCTCCGGTTCGACTTCGCTTCGATGCAGTCGAGTCCCCCGACCTCCTCCACCGAGACCCTGGCGCTCATCGTCGAGGCCGAGGATCGAGCCGGGTTCGTCCGGGCCGATACCGTCCTCGCGACCCTGAACCACGACGTAACGCCACCTGCGGTCACGATCACGGCGCCGAACGAGGACGCCCAGCGATTCTTCGACGATCCGCTCACCGTGGAGTACACGGTCTCGGACAACAACGGGCCCGTGCGCACGGGTGTGAACGCAATCACGATCGAGGTTCAGTCGATCGTGGGGAACGCGATCACCGGCGATACGACCGTGACCGCGCTGATTCAGCCCGTGAGCTTTACCCTCCAGGACCTGGGGGCCTCAGGGCCGATCATCGAGTCACGGAACTTCGCCTTCACGATCCCCGGGCTGAACCAGGACACCCCGGCGCCCGACCGCTACTTCTTCGTGATCGTCACGGCCCGGGACCGGGCCGGGAACCTCGGAGCCGACACCCTCCGGATGCGGAGCCTGGGTGCCAGGCCCGATGATGATGACATGGTTCTGCCCGGCGGGCTTGCCACGAGTCTTGGGGCATGGAGCCAGCCGTCGTCGGCATCGTTCAGCTATCCGTTCGAACCGAGGCGACAGGCGCTTCGACCCTGACGCCCACCCGACGGGACCTTACCCTGACGCCCGGTCTGGACACCCTCCGGACCGGGCGTCACCTTTCGGGCTCACCCCACCCGCCCTCGACCCCAGGCATCCTGGTGCTCCGCATCCTTTCCTTTCGTACCGCAGGCGAGTCCCACGGCAAGGGGCTCACCGCCCTCCTCGAGGGGATCCCGGCGGGGCTCTCCCTCGTCATGGAGCGCGACGTGGACCCGGAGCTTGCCCGGCGGCAGCAGGGGCATGGGCGGGGGCGGCGCATGCAGATCGAGCAGGACCGGGTGGATCTCCTGTCGGGCGTGCGGCTCGGCGAGACGCTGGGCTCCCCCCTTTCCATGGTCATCTGGAACCGCGACTGGGAGAACTGGACCACGGCCATGAGCCCCCTCCCCCCGGATCCGGAGGGGAACCCCGGGGCGCTCCGGGCCATGTACCTGCCCCG
>JBJHBX010000624.1:0-2081 GCA_050485725.1 Gemmatimonadales bacterium
GCTGCGACTTGATCCAGAAGTTCGACAGGTACTCCTCGCGGTTCGTCGCCACCTCGTTCAGCGCGATCAGGAGTGCCGACTGCTGGAGGTTCACGTTGTTCCGGATCGACCAGACCACCTGGCGGAGTGGGGTGTTCGGGCGGTGCCACTCCCGGTCCACGTTCGTGTTCAGGATGTAGTCCGACGCGTTCCGCGACGCCTGCGTCTCGTAGAAGCGGCCAATCGAGTTGTGGATGTGGGCCACCCAGAACATGTAGTTCGGGGTCCATCCGTCGTAGAAATCGTGGCTGTAGACCCCGGGCACCCCGAAGGCGCCCATGTCCCGCACCTCGCGGTGGGCCAGCCGGTTCCACTCCGAGATCACCATCGGGTCGATCCAGGCGTTGTACGGTCCACGCCCGGTCGAGGTGTAGAGGTACGAGGCGGACTCGTGCAGGTCGTGCACCACGATCGGGATGTAGTCCAGGAAGGTGCCGGTGATGGCCCTCGACAGGGCCAGGTTCAGCTGCATCCCGTCGCGGTTGTTCGAGTGGTAGACGTACTTCCCCCAGTAGACGGTGCGGTTCGGGTTCGGTCCCTCGGGGTTGAGCCGGGGGGCCATGTGGACGTCGACCTGCTTGTCGCGTCCGTCGGGCTCCACGACCGGGGTGATCATCACGATCATGTTGTCGCGGATCGCGCGGATGAACTCGCCCTCGTCCACCGCCAGCCGGTAGATGAGCTCCATCAGCATTTCCGGAGAACCGGTCTCGCTCGAGTGGATCGAGCCGGTGGCCCAGTACATCGGCTTCACCTCGGAAATGATCCGGGCGGCCTCCTCCTCCGAAGTCACGCGTGGGTCCGAAAGCCGGGCCATCAGCTCCCGGTGGTGGTCCACCTCGGCGATGGTGGCCTCGTCCGATACGAGGACCAGCAGGATCTCGCGCCCCTCTTCCGAAGTGCCGATCGTACGCACGGTGACCCTGGGCGATGCATCGGCCACCGCCCGAACGTACCGGTAGATGTCCGCGGTGTGGGTCAGGACGTCACGGGTACCGCTGATGTACCCCAGCACGTCCAGCGGCGTCGGCACGGTTTCCGAGGCCGGAAGGTGGTCCACCAGCGGCGTCAGGAAGAAGTCCTCGGTGGTGAACTCGAGGATCCGCTCGGTATAGGCCTGGTCGATGGCCTGGGGGGTCGCCTGCGCCCCGGCCGGCGCGAGGACCGGCGGCGAGACGAGGAGAAGGGGGACCGCCAGGGTCCAGGAACGCGCAGCACGCATGATCCCGCTCCGTGAAGTGGGCGGCCGGCCGGGTCAGACCGGCCGCCGAGGTGTGGGTGAGGGGAGTCACGATGCGCTTCCACCGCGGGGGTGTCAATGAAGCGGTCCCCCGGACCCTGGCGGTCCTGCCCCGCTCATCCCCCGATGAGCGCCCGGATCGCCTCCGGCGGCTGCACCCGCGCCTCGTCCACCTCGCCGTACTCCACCGAGTCGATGACCATGATCTGCTCCTGCCCGGCCACCCGCTGCACGAGCCGGGTCGCGACGAGGCGCCCTTCGAAGTCGCGGTAGTCGCGGTAGATCGAGACCGTGGGGAGGTCGCCCATCTGGGTGGCCTGCGTCGCCTCGCTGGCCACCAGCAGCCCGGTCTCCTTCGAGTAGCAGTCGTAGCTGACGCGCCCCGAGGCCCAGGTGAGGCGGACCTTCCAGCATGCCTCGCCCTCGAACTCCGCCTCCTCGACCGTCTCCCGTCCGGGCACGGCGGAGGGGTCACGCAGCGCCCCGGCGATCGAGGCCTGCTCCCGGGTCTGCTCCAGCTCGACTCCGGACATCAGCATCGGCCCCATCATCGGGTTCAGCGACCATCCGTGCTCCCCGTCGTAGCCGCTGAGGATCTCGCCCAGGCCGGGCAGCTCGACGTCCATCCGCATGCGGTTCGGGTAGATCTGGACCAGCTCGAAGCTGCCCTCGATCCCGGCGGCAGGCATCGAGAGGGTGCCCCGTGTCACGCTTGCCGTCCCCTGGAAGCGGTCCGCGCCTCCCATGGCTTCGACGTAGGCGGCGATCAGCCCGTCGGCGTCGGGCAGATCCTGCGCCACCA
>JBJHBX010000625.1:0-2072 GCA_050485725.1 Gemmatimonadales bacterium
GAGCAGCGCCGGGCCCTCGATGCGTTCGTCGAGCGGTGGTTCCACGACGCCGAGGACGGGTCCCTCCGGGCCGCATTCCACCCCTTCGACGACCCGGGGCGCTTCGAGGCCACCCTCGAGCGACACCTCCGGGCGCTCGTGCTCAGGAGGTTTCCGAGGCCGGCGTCCGGGGGCGCCGACCGGAAAGCGAGGTCGGAACGGGAAGCCACCTGGCGGCAGGGTTCACCCTTCCGCGGGCTCGAACCCTTCGACTTCGATCACGCCGCCGTCTTCTTCGGCAGGACCCGGGCCGTGAGCGAGTCCCTCGACCATCTCCGGCGGCAGGCCGCTCGGGGAAGTCCCTTCCTCGTGCTGGTCGGGGCGAGCGGGAGCGGGAAGTCCTCGGTGGCCAGGGCCGGCATCCTGCCGCTCCTCGTCCGCCCCGGGGTGATCGAGGGCGTGGAGGCGTGGCGCCGGGCGGTGATGCGGCCTTCCGGGGGAGGCGAGGATCCCTTCCTGGCGCTGGCCGAGGCGCTCGCGAGCGAGACGGCCCTCCCAGGCCTCCTGGCGGCGGACGAGGCGGGCGTCGCCGCCCTCGCGCAGCTGGCGCGTCACGATCCTTCGGAGCTCGCGCGCCGCGTGCAGGCTGCGTGCGTGGACCATGGAGCCCGGACCCGGCTCGTCCTGCTCGTGGATCAGCTCGAGGAGCTGTTTTCGGTGCGGGGGATCGGGGAGGTCGATCGGCGGGCTTTCGCGGCCGCGCTCGAGGCCCTGGTCCTCGAGGGAGGGGTGTGGGTCCTGGCGTCGCTCAGGAGTGATCTCTACCCAAGGCTGGCCGAACTTCCGGAGCTGGTCCGGCTCAAGGAAGGGCACGGCCAGTACGACCTGATGCCCCCGGCGGCGAGCGAGATCGGTGACATGATCCGGCAGCCCGCGCGAGCGGCGGGGCTTCGCCTCGAGGAGGACCCGGAGACGGGGGAGCGCCTCGAGGACCGGCTGATCGACGCGGCGGTCGGGAGCCCCGATCTCCTCCCTCTCCTCGAGTTCACCCTGGAGGAGCTCTACCGGGAGCGTCGGGACGATGGCACGCTGACGCTTGCCGCCTTCGAGGGGCTCGGAGGCGTCGAGGGAAGCCTCGCGCGAAGGGCGGAGCAGGTCCTGGAGGTGCTTTCGGAGCCGGTCCAGGCGGCGCTTCCCTCGCTGATGCGCGCCCTGGTCGATCCCGTCGACAGTCCCGACGGCCGTGCCCTCGGCGTGCACCCGGCCTCGCTGCCGTGGCTCGAACGGGAGCCGGCCATGGCCGAGCTCGTTCGCGCGCTCGTCGAGGCGCGGCTCCTGGTCACGGATCTCGATGCCGACGGGGGCGCGGTAGTGCGGATCGCGCACGAGGCGCTCCTGCGCCACTGGCCCAGGGCCGCAGCGTGGCTCGAGTCCGATCGCGAGGTGCTCAAGGCCCGGGCACGGCTCCGGGCGGCGGCGTTCCGCTGGGCCGAGGAAGCGCGCAACCCCGAGCTGCTGCTGGCGAAGGGGAAACCCCTGGAGGACGCCCGGGCCGGTGCGGCCGGTGGCGAAAACCTGACCGAGATCGAACGCGACTTCCTCGGCCGGTCGGAGTGGAGGGCGCGCCGGGCAACGCGGATCCGGGCGCTTGCCGTGACCGGGCTCGTCCTTCTCGCCCTCACGGCCGGGGTGTCGGGGTGGGCGGCGCGGGCGTCGGCCGAGGCGGCACGCACCGAGGCGCTTGCGGCGCGGCGGACGCACGAGTTCATGGTCGGGCTCCTTGCGACCGCCCGTCCCGACCTCGCACGGGGCGGGATCGTGACCGCCGAGGACCTCCTGGACCTGGGAAGACGGCGGCTCCTGGAGGGGGAGATGGCGGAGGTCCCCGCCAGCCGGGCGTGGGCCATGCGCGAGCTGGCCTCCACCTACCTCCAGCTCGGCCGACCCGACCCGGCGCTGGTCCTGGCCAGGGCTGCCGATTCCCTGCTCGCGCGCACGCCGGGCGTATCCGATTCCACCCGCGCCGAGGGCTGGGTGCTCCTCGGCGACATCCATGCATCCGCGAACCGACTGGACTCCGCCTCGACCCACTT
>JBJHBX010000626.1:0-2070 GCA_050485725.1 Gemmatimonadales bacterium
ATCAGCATCTGGGCGGGATCGCCCTGGCTCGGTCCCATGCGTATGACGTACATGGCGTGTGCGCCCACCCGGAAGGGCTCTGCAGCGGAAAGACCGTTGGCCGTGTGAACGCAGGAACCCGACGCGTCGACCGTATCCGCTGCCTGGAACGCGCCGGCATCACCGATCGCTTCCACCCGCAGACCCCGGTCCGAAACCGCCAGGAGAATGTCCGACGCGCGCGCCACCTCGCCCTGGACGACCAGGGTGCCCCCGGCGATGAGCAGGTCCCCCGCCTGCTGCGCCTCCAGGCCAGCCGCTCCGCCGGCCACCAGCGCCACGGTCATGCCCAATGGAAATCCGGCTCGTTCACCTGGCTTCATCTTCAGCTCCTCCCGGCATCGGTGGGAAGCGTGTCGGACCGCGTTTCCGGCCCGGCAGAACACGGTGGACTCCGTTCTGACGTCATGCGGACCGCCTGACCCTGTCTACCCCAGGACGGCGTAAACGACCACGAACTCGACTGCATGTTCCCCGTACCACACGCCCCAGGGCCGGCCCCCCGAGGGCGCCTCCAGCCGACGGCATACGAGCCCGCCGAGTCTCACTTCAGTCCGTTCGCACCGCCTCGTCCAACCGCTCCAGGCACTGTCGCAGGCGTTCCCGGGTCATCGCACGGCGGCCGACCGCGCTCAGGACCACCAGGCCGACCGTGCCACCAACCGCAAGCGGAAGCGCGGCCAGAAGGAGCGGTCCGGCCATGCTGAATGCCATCACGCCGACTGCGATCAGACCCGCACCGACGAGAACGGCCGACCCTCCGATCAGTTCCGGAGACGTATCGACCCGGATGGAGACGCGGGTCGCACTGTCGCCACGTACAACCGAGAGGGAAACGCGACCTGCCTCATCGCGCCAGTCCAGCCCGTCTGCATTCCTTTCGATGTCACCACGACGGGCCAGCGCACGCTCAGCCTCCAGCACCAGCATTCGCGTTTCACCGTGATCGAGGGCGCGCCCGATGATCAACTCGCCCTCCATGATGCGTGCAAACGGGCCGGCATCCTCGGTGGGAACGCGGATCGACCGGGGGCCCGGCAGGTTTCGGGCAGCCCGTTCCACGGCCGCAGGATCGACCTGGACCTCCTGGGCGATCTCCTTGATTTCGTTCAGCGTCAAGCCGCCATCGGACCCCCATGAGACGGGTGGCGGCACCTGCGCTTCCGCTGACCT
Organism: Gemmatimonadales bacterium; assembly: GCA_050485725.1. GTDB lineage: Bacteria > Gemmatimonadota > Gemmatimonadetes > Longimicrobiales > Gaopeijiaceae > SKNW01. The sequence goes on from JBJHBX010000626.1 coordinate 1,213, forward strand.
GGTCGCCTCTTCGAAGATCCGACGAAACTCCTCCTCGGAGTACCGGCGGTTCTCGCCCCTACCATGCTGCTTGCGGTGCATCGTCGAGTTCCTCGCATGCGGATGCCGCAGACCCGGCAGCCGCCCGGTCACGGATCGAGCGCCCGGACGAGCGCTGAAAGGCCCTCGTCCCCTGATCGTTCACCTCTCACCGCTGGAAGCCAGTGCGCTTCGATCGCGGGTAGCAGTTCATCCCACATGGGCAGCCTCGAGAAGTCCTGCCTGACCCATAGCGGCACATGGTCGGCCACGCCCTCCAGAAAAGCGATCTCCCGGGCGATCTCTCCGGCGGTCGCGTAGATCAGGGCGTGTCCGATCTCCGCCGGCAGCGTCCCCTCGCTCAGCCGGTCCGCTTCCTCGAGCTGGTGGGCCAGACTCGCCGAGACCGCGCGCGTGTGCTGGAGTTCGTGGAGCACCGTCTCGACGCCGCCCAGTCCCGCGTTGAGCGGGTCGGTCGAATGGATGGCGATGACTTCGCCCTGGCTGATGTACCCGATGAATGGCGCGTGCGCCGAGACCTCGATGCGCCAACGCTCCTGGGGCCAGACCGAGGCGTAGAGTCGTGTCGTTGCCTCGACGAACACCTCTTCATGTCGCTCGAGAACCGGCGCAACTTCCTCCAGCCATTTGCGGTTCGCGAGCGAATGGGCCGGCCACCAGTGCGCGCAATACAGGTCCAGCACGCCCTCGAGCGCATCGAGCATGCGCCGATCGTCTCCGGCCGGGTCCGTATCCCCCCCCCCTGCCCCCCCCCCGTAGTCCCCCAACAGCTCAAGCCCACTTCCATTTACCGCAGAAGAGAAGTCGGTCCCCGCGTAG
>JBJHBX010000627.1:0-2066 GCA_050485725.1 Gemmatimonadales bacterium
TGACCGGCACCGCCGCCTTCCTCGCCTACGGCGTCGACAGCTGGTCGCAGTCCATCTGGTTCGGAAAGAAGTGGAGCACGACGCTGAAGAACACCTTCGACGGGCTCGTCTTCGCGCTTCTCACCGCAGGCGCCTTCGGCTGGCTCTGGCCCTGATCGACATGTGAGGGCGTGAAGGGGCCGGAGGGGCGCCGCCCGGTCGGGCTGGCGCTCCTCCGGCCCCGTTCCCTCTCGGCGCACGTCCCGCTCAGCGCGCGGCGAGGGCCACCTTCTCTACCCGACCGATCCACGACGGGATCGGGATCGAGACCCGCATCCCGTTCATCTCCTGGATGCGAAGGGTGGGGACGGTGCTGCCCTGCACGCCACTTGGTCCGACGGCGGCAAGCCAGTCACCCCCCAGGAGCGCCGGCCGGCCGATCCCGGGCGCCGGCGGGTTCAGCGGGTACAGCAGCGTTCCGTTGACCGCCGAAGCCATCAGGATGCGCACCTCGCCCGAGTGAATGTCCCTCGCCTCGAACACGAGGGTGCCACCCTGCAGCGCAGGCGCCGGTCGCTCGGCGTGGTACCCGGGGATGCGCACGAGCTCGGACAGCTGCGTCGTCGGGATCCCCTGGTCGACCCGGGCCACGTGAAGGGAGCGCTCGCCCCCGGCCCCGCGGCTGAACACGATGCGGCGACCGTCGGGGAGCCAGGCCGGGAAGTGGCTTTCCTCCTCGGGAATGAAGGTGAGCCCGGCCAGGAGGGGCCGGGGGTTCGAGCCGTCGGCATTCATGATCCAGATTTCGGGGATGCCACGGCGGAAGGTGCGGAAGGCGATGCGGGTGCCGTCGGGCGACCATGCCGGCTGGTCGGACCGGAACGCGTCGTTCGTGAGGCGCCTGAGGTCGGTGCCGTCGATCCGGACCGTCCAGACGTTCACGCTCCCGTCGTCGGCGGTCCCCGCGAAGGCAACCCGTGACCCGTCGGCCGTCACGGCCGGCTCCGCGGCGCGGGTTCCCGCCGGCAGGATTCGCTCGAAGCTGGGCGCTGTCAGTCCGGGCTGACCGAACCCCAGCAGGAAGAGCTCGGACACCCCCTGCGGCCTGGCCTCGACCACGAGGCTCCGGACCGGCGCCGGACCCACGGAAATCATGACCTCGGAAACGAGCTCCCCGATGGTCGCGCGCACGGTCGTGGTCCCGGTCGCGCGTCCGACGAGCCCGCCCATCCAGTGATAGCCCAGAACGGTCTCATCCTCGATGGTGAAGCCGAGGCCAGGCCTCGAGACCTCCTCGCCCAGGTCGTTGCGGACCACGATGTCGTACTCGAGGAGCTGGCCGGGGAAGACGTGGTTCCCCCACGTGTCGAGCACGATCGAACCCAGGGGGCGCGGCAGGACCTGGAAGCCCCGCATGCCCGATCGGGGGTGCGCGCCGCCCCCCGGCTCCGCCACCGTCTCGACCGATATCGAAGCCTGGAGCGGCTGACCGATGAAGGCCGCCGGCACCCGCGCAACGAGGCGCGTCTCCGAAACGAAGGTGGTCGCGAGGGGAATCTCGTTCCAGAGAACCCGGGAGCCGGCCCGGAAGTCGGACCCCTCGAGCACGAGGTCGAGCTCTCCGGACCGCTCGATCACCTCGGTGGGCGACAGCGCGGCCAGCACCGGAACCGGGGGCGGAGGAGCGGGCGGAGCCGTGACCGAGACCGCCACCTGGCCCGTCCGTCCGGAGGCGGATGCCCGGATCATCGCGGTCCCGGGGGCCACCGCAGTCAGGAGCCCCGAGCTGCTGACCCGCGCCACCAGCGTGTCGTTCGAGCTCCAGGTGAAGGTCACGCCCTCGACGACCGTGCCCTGCCCGTTTCGCGCCACCGCCGACACGCGCATCGTGTCGCCGACGTGGAAGGAGACCTGCGGGATCTCCACCTCGACCTGCCGGACCGATCCCGGACCCGTCGGGGGCGTGGGGTCTGCATCTTCGCATCCCGCGAGCGCAACGAGCGACAGCACGAGCACGAGGGTGCCGAGCACCGACGGGACCGCCGCCAGCGCCGGGCGCGAGGAAGCGCTGGGAAGGAGCTCCCGGT
>JBJHBX010000628.1:0-2057 GCA_050485725.1 Gemmatimonadales bacterium
CCCGTCCTGAATCCCTCCACGGCCACGGATGCCCGCTTCGATGTCCAGCGCGTGGCCGAGATGGGGGCGGACTGGGTGAAGATCCGGGTCGACGGCGGGCTGGGCGGAGGGAACAAGATGTCACCGACCGTCTATCGGGCCGTCATCGACGCGGCCACCGAGGCGGGACTCCCCGTCACGATCCACATCTGGGAGCTCGAGGACGCGAAGGGCGTCGTCGAGGCAGGGGGGCGACTGGTCGCACACAGCGTCCGGGACGCTCCGGTCGATCGGGAGTTCATCGACCTGATGCTGGACCGCGACGTCTGCCTGGTCCCGACCTTCACCCGCGAGCTCTCGACCTTCGTCTACGCGGATCGCCCGGCCTTCTTCGACGACCCCTTCTTTCTCGAGCGCGCGGCTCCGGCGGACCTGGATGCCTTCCTGACGCCGTCGCTGATGCAGAACCAGGCAGGGAGTGCGGCTGCCGCCTTCTGGCGGGAGGCACTTCCGACCGCCATGGAGAACATGAGGGTCCTCCACGAGGCCGGGGTGGGGATCGCGATGGGGACCGACTCGGGCGCTCCCGTGGGTCGGTGGGAAGGATACTTCGAGCACGTCGAGATGGAGATGATGGTCGAAGCCGGGCTCTCGCCCGCCGATGTCCTCCACGCTGCAACCGGGGGGGCCGCGGCCTGCATGGGGCTCGCAGGCGTGGTCGGGACGGTGGAGCCCGGTGTCTGGGCAGATCTCCTGGTCCTCGACGCGGACCCGCGCGCCGACATCCTGAACGCCCGGCGGATCCACGGAGTGTGGATCGGAGGGCACCGGGTGCGCTGAGGGGGACGGGCAGGCGCCCGCGACTCAGCGCCCTCCGGCCCCTCCTTCGATCGCGTCCACCACGGAATCAGCGGAGGGCCAATCCCCCCGCGCGACGAGCCGCCCGTTCACGATCACCCCCTGGACCGGCGTCGAGGTGAGGGTGCGAAGTGCCTCGCGCACCCCCACCCCGTAGCGCCGGAAGTCGCGAACCAGCAGGGGGAGGAGGGTGACGAAGCTCCGGGGATCCACGATCTGCAGATCGATCTCCTGTCCATACCTCGCCCGGAGCGCCCGGTACAGGGGACCGAGCTCCTCGACTGCCGCCCGCTTTTCGGGCAGGGCGGGGCGCCCCCGAGCATCCCGCAGGAAGTCGCCCTCCAGCCGCCCGCAGCACCCGCTCGAGGTGAGCTGGTGCTCCGCCTCCCGAACCAGGAGGACGCTCGGGCGCCGGGGGGCGGGGCTCATCCGACCGCCCCCACGCATTCGACCTCCACCTGTGCGGAGGCGGGAAGCTCGAGCACGGCAACGGCGGTGCGAGCCGGGGGACTCTCGGGGAAGAACTCCACATACGCCTGGTTCATCCCCTGGTAGTCGGCCATGTCGATCAGGAAGACGGTGCACTTGAGCGCCAACGCCATCGAGCTCCCCCCGGCCTCCAGACGATCCCGAACCCCGGAGAGGGCCTGGCGCGTCGCCTCGCCGATGTCACCGGTCGCGGAGCGACCGATCACCCCCGAGGTGAAGACGAGGTCACCGGACCGGACCGCCCCCGAGAAGAGCGCGGAGCCGCCGCCAACGGCCTCGCGATCCGCCGCCGCCTGCACGGACCCGGGAGCCGGCGCACCCCTCGCTGCGCACCCGGCGGCGAGGAGCAGGATCGAGGACAGGCCCGCGAGCCGCACCACGCTCAGCCGGAGCCGGGACGCGAGAGCCTTCCGGGAAACCGTGAAAACCCTGCCAGGGTGTGGGGGGGGCCGCATGGGGATCTCCGGGTGGAGGGTGGAAGCGCCGGGGCGGGAGCCCCGGCCCCGCGCCCCCTACTCCCCCGCGCCGCCCGGACGGTTCCACCGGCGCACGACGGCCTTCTCGAGTTCGACCAGGGCGAACACCGCGAACCCGGCGCCCGCCACCTCCAGCCACGCCAGGGGCGGGAGCGAGCGGGTGCCGAACCAGAGCTGGAACGCCGGCAGGTAGGTGAAGGTCAGCTGGAAGACGACCAGGAGACCTGCGGCGATCAGGGCGGCCCGGCTCGAGAT
>JBJHBX010000629.1:0-2055 GCA_050485725.1 Gemmatimonadales bacterium
CTGCGAGGTCAACGGGTCGCGCGACCGCCCGGCTGCCCGGCCCGGCGCCCCCGCGCCGGCAGGACCGTCCCCGGGGCGCTGCCGACCCCCTATGCACGAAGCCCCCCCCGGCCGGGCCGGGGGGGGCTTCAATGTTCGAACTCCGGACGAGCCGGAGCCGGTCGCGTCGCTCGGATCAGAGCTGGACGACGTTCTCCGCCGCCGGGCCCTTCTGACCCTGCACGATGTCGAACTCGACGCGGGCGCCCTCCTGGAGGGTCTTGAAGCCGCTCATCTGGATGGCGCTGTGGTGCACGAAGCAGTCCTTCGAGCCGTCCTCGGGGGTGATGAACCCGAAGCCCTTGGAATCGTTGAACCACTTCACGGTGCCGGTGGTACGCATGCCGTACTCCCTGATTTGTTCTCGGTGTCGTCGGGGTCCGGTCGATCCGTACCGCCTGATCACCTCGTGTTCTGCGGGATGTCGCGCCCCCGCAATCGGCGCCGGCAGCCGGAAACGAAAAGACGGATCCGGGCGAAGCACTCCCAGGTCCGTCTCGATGCGTCTCTGGAAACCGCGATCTCCTGCGGCCGTACTCCTCTGCCAGCGGCAAAAATAGTGAGGGTGCTGACCGAGGTCAATACGGAGACCAGGGGCCGGGAAAGGGCGCGGGGCCTCGACCCCCGGACGCACGAAACCCCTCCCGGCATGCGCCGGGAGGGGCTTCGCTCCAACCCTTCCGGACAGGCCGGAAAGGCGAGCTCGTCAGAGCTGGGACACGTTCTCGGCGGCGGGGCCCTTCTGGCCCTGCACGATGTCGAACTCGACCCGGGCGCCCTCGGCCAGCGACTTGAAGCCGCTGCCCTGGATGGCGCTGTGGTGGACGAAGCAGTCCTTCGAACCGTCTTCGGGCGTGATGAAGCCAAAGCCCTTCGAATCGTTGAACCACTTCACTGTTCCGGTGGTACGCATACCGTACTCCCTTTCGTTCTTTCGGTGTCGTCGGGGTCCGGTCGTTCCGTACCGCCTGATCACCTCGTGTTCCGCGGGATGTTCGCGTCCCCGCAATCGACGCTGGCGAACCGTACATGGGACCCCGAATGAAAAAACGGACCGGGACAATGCGTCCAGGTCCGTTTTCTCGTCGCTGGTGGCCGCGGGTGACCCGCGTCCGTACATGTTGCCAGCGGATAAGATAGCCGCACCGGGGGCGGCGGTCAACGGGGCGGTGGGCGCCACGGGCGGGCGGCGGTCAACGGGGCGGCGGGCGCCACGGACGGGTGGCGGTGAACGGGCGGTGGGCGCCACGGGCGGGTGGCGGTCAACGGGGCGGTGCCCACCCGGAGCTCGGTCCGCGAAGGGGCCCGGCAGCCCACGGGCCCGGTGCCCACCCGGAGCTCGGTCCGCGAAGGGGCCCGGCAGCCCACGGGCCCGGCGCCCACCCGCGGTCGGTCAGCCCGGTGCCGCCCCCAGGCGACCGACGCCTGCGGGCACCGCGTCGGGATCGGGGGCGGCGGAACCCGGGCGCTCGCCCCGATCCGGCGGGTCCGCATCTCCCCCCGCATCTCCGGGAACCCCGCCGGACGCGTCGGACCCGGCCCCGGAAGCGGCGGCCCCGGGCGCCTCCCCCGCGACGAAGTACCGCTGGAAGAGGAGGGTGGCGTCGTCGACCAGCGAGTACATGACCGGCACCACGATCAGCGTCAGGAAGGTGGCGAAGATGATCCCCACGATGACCGCGACCGCCATGGGGCTCCACCACGCCGCCTGCTCGCCGCCCCAGTAAAGGTCCGGCGCGAGGGCCGCGTAGAGGCCGAAGAAGTCGAAGTTGAGCCCGATGGCCAGGGGAACGAGCCCCAGCGCCGTCGTGATCGCGGTGAGGAGCACGGGCCGGAGACGGGTCATGCCGCCCTGGACGAGCGCCTCGCGCCGGTTCATGCCGTCGCGGTCGCGCAGAATGTCGATGTAGTCGATGAGCACGATGGCGTTGTTCACGACGATTCCCGCCAGCGAGATGATCCCCACCCCGGTCATGATGATCACGAAGGGCATGCGGAAGACCATGAGTCCCAGGA
>JBJHBX010000630.1:0-2046 GCA_050485725.1 Gemmatimonadales bacterium
GGTGCAGATCGACGGCCTGATCGGGATCCTGCCCGGCTCGGACCGCCGCTTCCGCGGCTTCGACGTGGTGTCGGCCTTCGAGACCGACGGCATGGCCGAGTGGTCCGGGGTCACACTGGCGCTCGCGCACCAGGTTCCCGGCGAGCGTTCCCTGCGTGCGGCCTACACGCTGTCGCGCGCGACCGATGACGCGCCGGTGCACGCCGACGGTCGGCCGGTGCTGGTCCGCGCGCGACCCTCGGCCGGGGGCACGGAGCCCGGCTGGCTCGAGGGGTCCTCGGACCACCACCGGCCCCACCTGGCCCGGGTCGACGGCTACCTGCGCATCCCCGTGGGCGTCGACCTGGTCCTGGCCGGCGCCTGGACCGCCGCATCGGGCACCCCCTTCACCCCCACGGTGCGGGATCTCCTCGGCGAGACCCGGGTCACCGGGCCGGCGTGGGGAGAGCCCATCTCCCTTTCGTCCGAGCTTGCGGCCATGGCCGCTCCCCTGGAAGGCGACTGGCCCTGTCTTCGCGACCTCGCGAGGGGCGACCGTGCACGGAACGCGTGCCGGACCGGGGCGGTCCAGTTCCTCGATGCGCGGGTCTCCGTCGGACTCCCCGGACGTCCGGGCATCGGGTGGAGCCTCGAGCTCGACGCCTTCAACGTCCTCGATACCCGGATCGAGGTCCCCGATCCGGCGCTCTTCATCGTGGACGGGGCGCAACCCGGCTCCCTCTCGCCCCAGGGGGGGCGCATCGACCTCCCCGTTGAGCTGAACCCGGGGTTCGGCGCCTCCCTGCTCCATCCTTCGCCGGGCCGGTCGTACCGCGTCGGCCTGACCGTGAGGTTCTGAGATGCGACGCATGAGCCCTCCTTCCCGCGGGGCCGGGCGCCTTCTACCCGGCGCCCTTCTTCTTGCGCTGGCGGCCGGGTGTGCCGAATCCGACGCCAGCTACGTTCACCAGGTCTCGGAGACCGGCATCCTGGACGGCCAGGTCTTCGTCGACCTGGCACGCACGGGGTCCCGCTCCGGCGAGGATCCCGGGGTCCGGAACCTCCGCATCGCCTTCGTCCAGGTGGGTACCTCCGACACGGTGGTCGTGGCGACCTCGGACACCTCGGGCGTCTTCGGCGTGCGCGACGTGCCGGTGGGGCGATTCCGGGCGATTCCCGACCCGTCGGTTCTCGGTGATTCCCTGGAGATCACCCTGATCGACCCTTCCGACGCGCAGGTCCGGCCGCTTCGAAACACCGAGGTGGCCGTGGCCCTGAGCTTCCATATCCGGTCCATTGCCGAGATCCTCGAAGGGCCGGAAGGCTTCCGGCTCTTCGCGCGGGGCGAGGCGCTGAACGCAATCGGGTCGTTGCCCGGGAACGCGCTCCACCTGCGCCAGGGGGGACGCGCGATCCGGATCACCGACGCCACGTCCACGACGTACGCCCCGGGCGACACGCTCCTGGTACTCGGGCGCACCCTCCGGGCAGCCGGCCGCATGACGATGACGCAGGGAACGGGAAGACGGGTGCGCGAGGTCGCGGCCACCCCGGCCCCTGTCGCGTTGACCACTGCTCGCGCCGCCACCGCCGACGGCGGTGCGACCGGCGCCGACCTCGTTCTCGTGACGGGCGCCGAGGTCCTGGACGTCCGGACCTCGTTCGGAGAGCTGATCCTGACCGTCAACGACGGATCCGGCCCGCTCGTGGTGCGGTTCCCCGGGGGGTTCCTCTTCGACCTGCGGGTGACCGAGATCGAGGTGGGCGAGGTCCTCGACATCCAGGGCATCCTCCTCCGCGCCTCGCAGGGGCCTTCGTGGGAGCTTCGCCCTCGGGTCGCCTTCGACATCATGGGCCTCGAGCCGGAAGCCTGAGCGGCGGAGCCCGGCGAGCGATGCACACCTGCCACTGCACCGAGCAGCACGTGCCCCGGAGGGTCGTCCTGACCGGGGGACCCGGCGCCGGGAAGACCGCGATCCTCGAGCTCGTGCGCATGGCCTTCTGCAGGCACGTGCGGATCCTTCCGGAAGCGGCGGGCGTCGTGTTCGGCGGCGGCTTCCCCCGCTC
>JBJHBX010000631.1:0-2039 GCA_050485725.1 Gemmatimonadales bacterium
CTTCGAGGTGGCCCGCTGGGAATTCCGGCGCTACGTGAAGCTGAAGCAGCAGATCGTCGGGCTCGTGATCTTCGTGCTCATGCTCTTCGGCGGGTTCGCGCTGGGGCGCGCGGGTGGCGACCCCTCGTCCGTGGAGATCGCGGTGGTCCAGGGGGAGCACCTTCCCGGGCTACCCGAGGCCGCCGGGCGCTTCGTCTTCCAGCCCGAGCCGGCGGCATCCCTCCCCGCACTCGAAGCCGAACTCGAAGCCCGCGAACGCGATGCGATCCTGGTCCTCGAGGACGAGGGCCGGGCGAGGCTCCTCGTGCGCCAGGCACCCGGCTGGGCTGCGGATCTCGAACGCGAGCTCACCCAGCTTCTCGGCGCCGAGCGGATCGGCCGCACCGGGCTCGAGCCCGAGGCCCTCGCCGCCCTCTTCGCGCCCTTCGAGCTCGAGGTCGAGGCGGTGGCCCCCCGTGCCGGAAACACCGAGCGGATCGCAGCCTTCGTCGCACTGGGCCTGACCCTTCTCGGCATCTTCTCGGGGATCGGATACATCTTCAGCTCGGTCACCGGCGAGAAGCAGAACCGCCTGTCGGAGCAGGTCATTTCGGCCATTGCGCACCAGACCTGGATCGACGGCAAGATCCTCGGGCTCTCGGCAGTCTCGGCGGTGGCGGTGCTGAACGCCATCATCGGTGGCATCCTCTTCTGGCTCGGAGGCGTGCTCCTCTGGGACTGGAGCCTGACGCTCCCGGGGGGCATCGAGAGCCCGGGGCTCCTCCTCGTCGCACTCCTCTTCGTGGTCGGCGGCTTCCTTTTCTGGTTCGCGCTGATGACGGCGATCGCGGCGATCATGGAGGACCCCCACACCTCGAACCGGACCCAGTTCATGTTCCTCCCCGTGCTGCCGCTCATCCCCGCCTTCATGGCGGTGAGCGATCCGGGGGCCACCTGGATCCGGGTGCTGGGCATCATCCCGCCCACCTCGGGGGCCGTGCTCCCGGTGCGCCTGCTCGTGGCCGAGGTCCCGTGGTGGGAGGTGCTCCTGGCCGCGGTGCTCCTCGTGCTCGCCATTCGCCTCATGAGCCGCCTCGCCGGGCGCATTTTCCGCCTGGGGATGCTGATGTACGGAAAGGAGCCGAGCTGGAGCGAGATCCGCCGGTGGCTGTCGGATGCAGGCGATGGGGAGCCGCTCACTGCTTCCCCGGAGGCGACCGATCCTCCGCACGCTCGAGCATCTCCAGGAACCGGGTGACGGCCTCCGCTCCATAGACGGGGATGCGAAGCTGGTGGCCCTTCGCGAACGGACGGCCGTGGCGGAGCCCCACGCGCCCGAGGAGCAACATGATGCGCGCCGCCTCGGCCGGGTCGTTCGCCGTGAACCGGAGCTCGACGCCCTTCTTGTAGGACCGCGAATCCTCCTGGTCCACACGGTCCAGCCGCGGCCAGCGGACGTAGCCGTTCCGGTGGTAGAACGCGACGAGCTCGCGTGCGGCGGCCGGGTCCCCTCCGAACGGCGTCACCTGGCGGTCCAGACCGCGAGCTCGTTTCCGCTGGGGTCGCGGAAGTGGAAGCGCCGGCCTCCGGGGAAGTCGAAGGGCTCCACCGTGATCTGGCCTCCGGCGTTCCGCACTCGCTCCAGCGTGTCGCCCAGGTTGTTCGAGTAGAGGATCACGAGGGGGCCGCCGGGCGCGACTTCGGCCTCGAGGCGAAAGCCCCCCTGCTCTCCCCCGCCCTCGCGCTGGATCCCGGCGTACCCGGGACCGTAATCCGTGAAGCGCCACCCGAAGGCGTCGGCGTAGAAGCGCTGGGCCCGGGCCATGTCGGTGACCCCGAACTCCAGGTAGTCGATCTGGTGATGCGCGTGCTCAGTGGTGTCGGACATGGCGGATTTCCGTTCCCGGGATGCGTGGTGTCGGGCGGTGCCCCCCGGTGGCGGGGGGTCTCGGGCGGGTTCAGAATCGATACGCCAGACACCACCCGTGGCTGCGACCGGGCCCCACTTTGCGGGCGCCCCCGGCGAAGGGTTGCCGGTGCGCGAGGACGCACATCTTGAT
>JBJHBX010000632.1:0-2038 GCA_050485725.1 Gemmatimonadales bacterium
GACCCGGAGTGAACTCCGCCGGGAGCGCGCGCCGGCATGGAGCGCGCACCCGCCGGAGCATTCACCGCCACGGAACAGGCAAGCGAGAAGGGAAACCCGATGCCCGGGAGATGGAACCGCAGGGGGAAGGTCCGCCGCGCCGGCAGGGCGCTGGCCTTCGGCGTGGTCGTCGCGGTCGCCGGATGCGCCTCGAGCGGCGCACGGCCCGATGCCGACCCCCATGGCGGGCACGATATGCCCGCGGCCGACCCCCACGCCGGGCACGCGATGCCTGAACCGGAGCCCGCGGCCGGGCCTGCTCCGACCGACCACGCCCATCATCACCACGCGCTACCGGCCACGGCCGGCGACGGCTTCACGGTGGCCGACGTGCACTTCATGCAGATGATGATCGGCCACCACGACCAGGCGGTCCGGATGGTGGCGCTGGTCGAGGGGCGGGACGCCGGCCCCGAGGTCACGACCCTTGCGCGTCGCATCGACATTTCGCAGCGCGACGAGATCGTCTTCATGGAGCGCTGGCTCCGCGAGCGGGGGCAGGCCGTCCCCGACCAGGCCCAGCGCCGCGCCATGGAGATGCCCGGGATGGTCACCGAGGCCCAGTTCGCCGAAATGGAGCGAGCGCGGGGAACGGCGTTCGACCGGCTCTTCCTTCGCTACATGATCGCCCACCACATCGGTGCACTGGACATGGTGGAGGAGCTCTTTCGCGCTCCCGGCGCCGCACAGGACTCGGAACTCTTTCCCTTCGTGACCGACGTCGGGGCCGACCAGCTCGACGAGATCGGCATCATGGAACGCATCCTGGCGGAGCTCGATGGAGACGCCGCCGCCCATTCGCACCATCCGGACGGGGATCCGTCGCTCCGCCTCGCATCCCCGGAACACCCCACCAGCCAGAGGAGTCCCCGCCGATGAGCCATGCCTTCCGGGTCTCGCGGTCCGCCGACCGCCCATCCACCCCCCTTCGCTCGCCGGCCGGGGCGGGTGCGCTTCTCGGGGCCCTTGCCCTCGGCGCCTTCGCCCTCGGCGCTTTCGCGCCCGCTCCGCTCGAGGCCCAGGACCCGACGCGCTCCGGCGGGGAGCCGGGCACCGCGGGTGTGGCCACCTTCGACGACCCGAGGGTTGGGCTTGCCGCCGGCCCCGGAAACACCGCGGAGCAGGCGCTCCACCACATGCGGCTCGTGGCGTGGGCGCCGAAGCCCGCGCAGTTCGATTCGGCCCGGGGGCTGACCTTCATCAACTCGGACCTGGCCTTCCGCGACAACCTCGTCTACCAGGGCAACTTCTCGGGCTTCATGATCTGGGACGTGGCGAACCCGACCCGGCCCGAGCTGCTGAGTACGGTGGTCTGTGCCACCGACCAGGGGGACCCTTCGATCCACGGGAACCTCCTCTTCATCTCCGCCGAGAGCAACCGGGCCCGGAAGGACTGCGGAACCCAGGGCGTCGAGGACGGCGCGGACCGGATGCGGGGGGTCAGGATCTTCGACGTGAGCGACCCCAGGGCGCCCCGCCTCGTGAAGAACGTGGAGACCTGCCGGGGCTCGCACACGCACACGCTGGTGCCCGACCCGTCGGATCCGGGGGTGCTCTGGATCTACGTCGGTGGGTCGTCGGGGGTCAGGAGCGCCGAGGAGCTTCCCGGCTGCAGCTCGGGTCCGGTGGCCGAGAACCCCGAGACGGCGCAGTTCCGCGTCGACATCATCCGGGTTCCCCTGGCGAACCCCGAGGCCTCCGAGGTGGCGGGGTACGCCCGGATCTTCGAGGGACTCCAGCCCGTGGGCACGCGGGGCGGCCCGTCGGGATGCCACGACCTGACGGCTTACCCCGAGTACAACCTCGTCGCCGGCGCCTGCGGGAGCTACGGGATTCTTCTCGATGCCACCGATCCGCTGAACCCGGTCCGGCTGGATGCACTTTCGGATACGAACTTCTCGCTCTGGCACACCGCGGTCTTCTCGAACGATGCGTCGAGCGTCGTCTTCACCGACGAGTGGGGCGGGGGTACGCAGCCGCGCTGCCGCGATGGCGACCC
>JBJHBX010000633.1:0-2030 GCA_050485725.1 Gemmatimonadales bacterium
GTGTCGTTCAGGTTCTTGAAGTGGTCGAGGTCCACCAGGATCAGCGCCAGCGGGGCTTCCTCGCCGGCGAGGCGTTCCCAGAGCGCATCGAACTTCTCGTGGAAGGCGCGGCGGTTCGCGATTCCGGTCAGGGGGTCGAAGAGGATCTGGTCCTGCAGCTCCAGGTTCAGCGATTCGAGGCGCCGGAGCGACCGGATGCGGTGGGTGCTGATCAGCGCGGTCATCACGATGGCCGCGAGGATCCCCATGACCATCGGGGGCCAGGTGGCGGGGCTCGGGCTCGCGATCAGGAAGCCCACGAACCACGCCGAGACGACGATGAAGCCGGCCACGGTCAGGCGCAGGCCGTCCTGGAAGAAGGCGCCCGAGGCCATCAGGATGATCACGAAGCCGATGGAGTGCGCCGGGTCCTCGGTGACGACCAGGTGCGAGAAGGCCACCGCGGTGGACGCGAGCGCAACCGCGAAGGCCGCCACGTGGGCGCGCTCGGGCGCCATGTTGCCGCCCCGCGTGCGAAACGCCTCGACGGCGCACCCCGCGGCGACAACCAGCGCCACCGCCGCCAGGCCGACCTCCCGGCCATCCGCTCCGGGGGCGACCAGGTGCCAGAAGCCCACGAGCGCGAAGAGCGACGCCAGCACCCCGAGCAGCAGGGGAACCTGCATCGCGAGACCCTCGACCAGCCGGCCCATGACGCTGGCCCGGCGGCGGGGGTCTTCCTGTTCACGCAGGAGTGCTCGTTCCTCCCACTGCTTCATGGCGCTCACGGTTCGGGTTCAGCCGGAGCAGGGACTCCGGAGTGCGCGATACTGTGCGATTCGGGACTCTCGTGCGGGTGGCCGGGACCGGTCCGGCCTCAGCTTCCTCCCGATCCCCCGGGTAGCCCGGGTTCGGTCATGTCCCGGACGTCCAGCGCTTCATCGAGGGTGCGCTCATCGAGAAGCCCGCGCTCCAGCACGACCTCCCGGACCGACCGCCCCTCACGGGCCGACTGCTTGGCCACCTCGCTGGCCGCATCGTAGCCGATGTGGAGGTTCAGCGCGGTGGCGATGGCCGGATTCCTCTCCAGCAATTCCCGGGCCCTCGCCTCGTTCGCGGTGATCCCGACCACGCATCGGTCGGTGAAGGCGCGCACGCCGTTGGCGAGAATGGACGCCGACTCGAGGAAGGCCTGCGCCATGACCGGCATCATCACGTTGAGTTCGAAGTTGCCCCGGCTTCCCGCCACCGTGACGGTGGTCTGGTTCCCCATGACGCGGGCGCAGACCATCATCAACGCCTCCGACATGACCGGGTTCACCTTTCCGGGCATGATCGAGCTACCCGGCTGGATCGCCGGCAGCTGGATCTCCGCGAGCCCCGACGTCGGACCCGAAGCGAGCCAGCGGATGTCGTCGGCAATCTTGGTCAGCGAAACGGAAACGGTGTTCAGGGCGCCGTGGGCCTCGACCAGGGCGTCGCGGGACCCCTGCGCCTCGAAATGGTCCGTGGCCTCGCGAAATGCCAGACCCGTGGCCTCCGAGATCCCCGCGATGGCCCGTGCCGCGAAGGCCGGGTGGGTGTTGATCCCGGTTCCGACCGCGGTACCACCGAGCGCCAGCTCCGCCAGCGCCTCGGACGCGGCCCGGAGACGCCCGATGCCCTTCTCCACCTGCGTCGCGTAGCCGCCGAACTCCTGGCCCAGGCGGAGGGGGGTCGCATCCATCAGGTGCGTGCGTCCGGACTTGACGATGCCGTCGAAGTCGGCGGCCTTCGCCCGCAGCGCCGACGCGAGGTGCTCGAGGGCCGGGATCGTCTCGTGCTCGAGCGCCATGCGGGATGCCACGTGGATCGCCGTCGGGATCACGTCGTTCGAGGACTGCCCGAAGTTCACGTGGTCGTTGGGGTGCACCGTCCGCCCCGTTCCCTCGAGCCGGCGGCTCGCGAGCCTCGCCACGACCTCGTTGGCATTCATGTTCGAGGAGGTCCCGGAGCCGGTCTGGTACACGTCGACCACGAACTGGTCATCCCAGGTGCCGGAGGCCACCTCC
>JBJHBX010000634.1:0-2027 GCA_050485725.1 Gemmatimonadales bacterium
CCATTGCGCGGTTCCAGCGCGGTGCCATCGAGATCCGGATCATCGACGCGCAGGAGTCCCCTTGCATGGACCTGGCGGTCCTCTCGCTCGTGGTGGCGGCGGTGCGGCGGCTGACCGAGGCCGGAATCGCGTTCGTCGATGCCCGGGGCGTGTCGCCCCTCGAGCGGCCCGACACCGGGACGCTCCGGGAGCTGCTTTCGGCCACGGTGCGCGATGCCGAGCGGGCACGGGTGGGTGCGGGGCGGGGGGACGGTGCCCGAGGGGCGGAGCGGCACGTCAGGGAGGCGGTCGCACCGATCCTGGAGCTGCTGGGAGTCGCCGACCGGAACCCCCGGGAGGTGGGAGAGATCTGGCAGGCCGTGGCGGAGGATGCGGGGCTCCGGGACACCCCGGGGGTGGTCGATCTCCTGGACCGGGGCCCCCTGGCGCGGAGGCTCCTCGGGGCGCTCGCCTCGCCTTCGGGGGTGCCGCTCCCCGGTGAACGGATCTCCCCGGTCCGCCTGCGGGAGAGCTGGGAGGGCGTTGCGGAGGCGCTCCGGCTGAACCGGAGCTACCTACCGTGACCGCGGGCGGCCCGGCCCTCGTCCTCTCCTGCGAGCACGCCGGAAACCGGGTGCCCACGGGGTTCCCGGTGGACACCGCGCTCGGGGAGGCGCTCGGGACCCACCGGGGATGGGACCCGGGCGCCCTCGGGCTCGCGCGCCGACTCGCTCGACGGCTGGGGGCACCCCTCCGCCACGCGAGGGTGTCGCGGCTGGTGATCGAGATGAACCGGTCCGAGGGGCACCCGGACCTCTTCTCGACCTGGTCGGCGCGCCTGCCGGCGTCTGAGCGGAGGCGGCTCGTGCGGGGGTACCACCGGCGGTACCGGGCCCGGGTCCGGGAGGCGCTCGAAGCTGCCGCCGCCGGGGGGGGCGCACCGCCCCGGAGCGTCGTGCACATCAGCGTCCATACCTTCACTCCGATCCTGGACGGGGAGGTTCGCACCGTCGACGTGGGGATCCTCTTCGACCCCGGAAGACCGCTGGAGCAGTCGGTCGCCACGGCGTGGGCCAGTGCGCTCCGGGAGGTCGCGCCGGGTCTGCGCGTACGCTTCAACGAGCCGTACGACGGGAGATCGGACGGCCTCGTGACTGCCCTGCGTCTCCGCTACGCGGGGGGGATCGCGCCGCGCACCGCCGGTCCGGGACCGGGAGGGGGCGATCCCTCGCACCGGACCGTGCCCTACGCGGGGCTGGAACTCGAGGTGAACCAGGGGGCGCTTGAAGCCGGGGGGGCATTTCCGACGGCCCTGGTCGACGTCCTCGCCGAGTCCCTCCGTCGCGCCCTGGCCGAAGTGGGAGGCCGGCGCGAGGATGGGTCTCGCTGACCCGTCCCCCGGGAGCCCCGGATCCCGCGAACCGGAGCCGTCTGTTGCGTTGTCGCGGGCGAATGAGGCGGCAGCGCAACATGGGGGCTCGGGGAAGTCGGCGGGCCGGGCGGCGTACGGAGCTGGCCGGTGGCGCCCGGGGCCCGGTCAGGGCCGCAGGCCCGCCGCGTCCAGGATCCGAACGAAGCGGGGGTGCTCGGCGAGGGGCCGGAACGCCGGATCCCGGGCAACCCAGATGAAGTCCGGTGAACGGATGTCCCGGGCCCGTTCGAGCCAGGACAGCGCCTCGTCGGTCTTCCCCGCCGCGAGGTCCACCCCGGCCATGCGGGTCGGCGACAGGCGTCCCTCTTCCGCCGCCCGCTCCAGCGCATCCCGCATCGCGGAAATGTCCCGGCCCGCCGCGGCGTGGGCCCTCGCGAGCTCCGCCATGACTTCGGGAGCGCGGTCGCGGAGCTCCGCCGCACGCTCGAGCATCTCTACCGCACCTGCGTGGTCGCCGTTCTCGCCGAGTGCCCTGCCGAGGAAATAGTGGCCAAGGGCGAACTCCGGCTCCGACCGGATCACCCTTCGCAGCACCGATTCAGCCAGGTCGGGACGACCCTCCAGGATGTGGACGAAGCCCGTGCCCGCCCCGATGGCCCCCGAGACCGGGTCGAGC
>JBJHBX010000635.1:0-2025 GCA_050485725.1 Gemmatimonadales bacterium
GCGAGCGGCGCATGTTCAGCTCCGGGAGGGGGTTCACTCGGGCAGAGGGAGCATTCCCGACCCCTGAATCTAGCGCGGGCCAGGGCGACGGAGGTAGCGATCGCCCGACGGCGCGGACCGCCCCTGTGCACCCCGGCAAAGACCGCGCGAGGCCGGGAGCCGGACCCCGGTACGGGAATTGCCGCCCTCCAGCGGTCTGCGGCCTCCACCTCTCTTCACCCCGACCCGAGCCCGCCCTTGCGAGTCCATCGACCCAGCCGATTCCTACCCGCCCTCCTTCCCCTGATCGTCGCGGGCTGCGACTGGCACGGACACGACCTCCAGAGCAGCGTCACCGAGGGAGAAGCGCTGAACGGAATTCTTGCCGTCCTCCCCGAGCCGGACCTTCGTCCGGTACTCGAGACCAGTGACCTTCGCGTGCTGCTGCAGTCCCGGGGCTCCGCCATACCGGACAGCCTGGTCGGCCTCCCGGTCCGGGTGGTGGGAACCGCGTACCGCGGCAACCACCCCGGATCGGCCCGACTCGTCGTGGACTCGATCAAGGTGCAAGACCCGCGCGAATCCGTTTCGGAACGGAAGGGCATGACGCTGCGCGAACTCCGGTAGAAATCCCCCTCAGGCGACGCGGAACGCCCCCGGCCCCGGCGGCGCCAGGAAGAAGACGCCGCCCCGCTCGCGCCGGGGGAAGTCGGCCAGGTAGGCCGTCCGCCACGCGCGGAGGAAGGAGAACGCCTCGGGCTCGGGGACCAGGGCCCAGACCGCGCCCCCGAAGCCGGCTCCGAAGGCCGAGGCCGCCGCAGCCCCGTGCATCCGAGCATGCCTCGCAAGGGCCACGGTCTCGGGGACCTGGTTCCGGAGCACGGTCTCGGCGAGCGACTGCGAGCGGTCCACCCGTCTCCCCAGTTCCTCGACCTCGGCGGCCTCGAGGCGTCCGCCCTCGAGTAGACTGAAGACCGCGGGAACGATCTCGCCGCACTCCTCCCGGAACTGCCTGATCCGGCCATGGAGCGCGTCGGCGCCCCAGGGGCTCGTTCGCGGGTCCCCGGCGAGCACCGCACCCAGGTGCGCCGCCCCTTCCGGAGCACCCGGCCAGAGTCGGGCCGCCTCGGACGCCTCCCGCGAGAGCCGGTTGTAGGCTTCCCGTGCCCCCGCAGCCTTCGCGGCCCTGACCCCGCTCACCCCCACCGCGAGTGTCCAGCCGGCGGGAAGGGGTGCCCGGCCCTCGAGCTGCAGGGGGCGGTAGCCGAGTCGGGTGATCTGTCCGCGCCGCGAAAGGAGGACCGCGGCGTGATCCTGGCTCCCGCCCTCGGTTCCAACGCCAGGACCATGCTCGTCGCCTCGCTCCACCGCGGCGAGGCGCGCGGCCAGCGAAACGAGCGTCCCGTCGTTCGGGGGCAGGCCCACGCGGCCCACCGCGTCGGCTTCGTCAAGCCCATAGCACCCGGCGAGCGCCAGGTGAAGTGCCACGATCAGTGCGCTTGAGCTGGAGAGACCCGAGGCCGCCTCGAGGGAGCTCGAAAAGGCCACCGCAGCGCCGCCCCCGAGATCGTATCCCGACGCACGGCACGCCCTCGTGAAGGCGTTCCCCACCGCCTCGGGGTACCTCCGCCACCCTAGCCCCCCCGAGGCCTCGCCGGGGGCCATCCGGTGCATTCGCCGCTCGGGTGGGCCGGGACCGCTGGACAGGAAACAAAACCCCGGGGATTCCGCGCGGCGGGGGCCTTCCCGGCCCGCGAACGGGACCGAGACGATCGAAAAGCCCCGCTCCACCGCCGTGACCAGGCTCCGGCCCCCGGCATAGTCCACGTGCTTCCCGAGAAGCTCGATGCGGCCGGGCACGAAGAAGGCCGCGGCCGGAGCGTCCGGATCCACCCCTTCGATCCGGGTGAGCTCCTCCACCGCTCGCGCCATGTGCCTTGCGGCGAGCCCAGCCCCGGGAGCTGTGAGTCCCCCTGCCTCCATCCGCGAATGCAGCCACTGCAGGTCACCGGTGGCGCGCAGCGTCTGCGGCCCCGCGCCCGGGGC
>JBJHBX010000636.1:0-2024 GCA_050485725.1 Gemmatimonadales bacterium
GCCAGGCCGACATCACCTCGACCCCCGCCCTCGACGCTCCCGGCCCGGAGCTCCAGAACGCCCAGGCCGGGCCGGGCGCATCGCTCGAGGCCGGGTACATCGTGGTCCTGAAGCCAGGCGCCGGAGACCCGGGCGCCGTTGCCTCGTCCGTGCTCGGAGCCCACGGCGGGACGGTGCTCCACGTCTACCGACACGCGCTCCGGGGCTTCGCGGCGCAGCTTCCGCCGCAGGCGGTCCAGGCACTCTCCCGGAACCCCATGGTCGACTGGGTGGAGGCGGACCTGCCGGTCTCCGTGTTCCAGACCCAGACGAACGCCACCTGGGGGCTCGACCGGATCGACCAGCGCGACCTCCCGCTGAACGGAACGTACGTTTACAACGCCACGGGTTCCGGGGTCACGGCGTACATCATCGACACCGGGATCCGTGCATCCCACGTCGACTTCGGGGGCCGGGTGAGCGGGGGCTTCACCGCGATCTCCGACGGCCGCGGCACCGATGACTGCAACGGCCATGGAACCCACGTGGCCGGCACCGTCGGGGGCACCACCTGGGGCGTCGCGAAGCAGGTCGGACTCGTGCCGATTCGCGTGCTCAACTGCAACGGCTCGGGGACGACCTCGGGGGTCATTGCCGGCGTCGACTGGGTCACCGCCAACCACGTGAAGCCGGCGGTGGCGAACATGAGCCTGGGCGGCGGAGCGAACAACGCGCTGGACACCGCCGTCCAGAACTCCATCGCCGCCGGCGTTTCCTACGTGGTGGCGGCGGGGAACTCGAACGCGAACGCCTGCAACTACTCGCCGGCACGGGTCGGTCCGGCGATCACCGTCGGCGCCACGACGAGTACCGACGCGCGGGCCTCGTACTCGAACTTCGGGAACTGCCTGCAGCTCTTCGCACCGGGAAGCTCCATCCGTTCGGCCTGGCACACGAGCAACACCGCCACGAACACGATCTCGGGGACCTCGATGGCCGCACCCCACGTGGCGGGCGCCGCGGCGCTCCACCTCGAGGGCAATCCCGGCGCCTCGCCCTCGGCCGTTACCGCGGCGATCATCGAAAACGCCAGCACGGGCAAGGTCACGAGCCCGGGGAGCGGATCGCCGAACCGGCTCCTCTTCACCGGATTCATCGGAGGCGGTGGAAGCGAGCCGCCCCCCCCGCCGCCTCCGGCGAACGTGGCACCGACCGCCGCTTTCACCGCAAGCTGCACCGACCTCACCTGCTCCTTCAACGGAAGCGCCTCGTCCGACCCGGACGGCTCGATCACGAGCTACACCTGGACTTTCGGAGACGGCAGCTCCGGCAGCGGGGTCACCACGTCGCGCAGCTACTCGGCAGGCGGAAGCTACAACGTGACCCTGACGGTGACCGACAACCAGGGCGCCACGGGAAGCACGACCCAGACCATCACGGTCACGGCACCCCCGACGAGCGGCATCAACCTCACCGTCTCAACGAGCAAGGTCCGGGGGGTGAACTTCGCCGACCTCTCGTGGAGCGGGGCTGCGTCGACGGTGACGGTATTCCGGAACGGCTCTGCGGTCGCCTCGGTGTCGGGGACATCCGCCACGTTCGACCTGGGACGCGGTGGCGGCTCCGCCACCTGGCAGGTCTGCAACCAGGGCACGTCGACCTGCTCGAACAGCGTGACGACGAGCTGGTGATCATCGTCTTCTGACCGCCCGGTGCAGTCGGGCGGGTCTTCCAGCCTGGAAGGCCCGCCCGTCGGCTCTTCCTCGGTACCTGCTGCCGACCCCTCCAGCCTGGCTCGCGTCGTACGGTCGCCCCGGCACCGCGCGTGTCCCCCGCAGCATCCGGTTTGCGAACCGATCCCGTTCGTGAGAGGATGGAGGCGCGGGAGCTGCGGAGCCCGTGACCAGTTGACGGTCGCGGGGCGGTTCCGCGCTCCCCGCTGCAGCAGCTCGCCGGGGTGGCGAAACGGTAGACGCAGGGGACTTAAAATCCCCCGGGCTTCGGCCCTTGAGGGTTCGACTCCCTCCCCCGGCACTCCTTACCAC
>JBJHBX010000637.1:0-2019 GCA_050485725.1 Gemmatimonadales bacterium
CTCCGATGCCATGGGCGGCGTGGTATGCGGCCCCGAGGCCCTGGTACGACGCATTTTCCAGTTCCGCGAGATCAACGGGGCCACCCTCGACCCGATGTCGGCCTTCCTCCTGACGCGGGGCATCCGCACCCTGGAGCTGCGCGTGGAGCGGCAGAACGAAAACGCGCTCCGGGTGGCCCGGTTCCTGGAGGCGCACCCCCGGGTGGCCGCGGTTCACTACCCGGGGCTCGAGACGCACCCCGGCCACGGGGTCGCGGCACGGCAGATGCGGGGGTTCGGGGGCGTGCTCGCCTTCGAGCTGGCCGACGGGCCGGAGGCCCTGGCCCCCTTCGTCGAGGCGCTCCGGCTGGCGCACCGGGCCGCGAGCCTGGGGTCGGTGGCCACGCTCGTCGGCCCACCCGCCATGACGAGCCACGTGGAGCTGACCGCCGCAGAGCGGGCCGCCGCCGGCATTCCGGAGGCGCTGATCCGCTACGCGGTGGGGATCGAGAACGCCAAAGACCTGGTGCGCGACCTCGCGCGGGCGTTCGAGATCGCGCTTCCGGACCGGCCGCCTCGCCGCTGAGCCCCGCATCCCCGAACCCCAGCCCTCCATGACCCCACCGATTCCCGGTCCCGCCGGCCGCGCGCCCACCGACGACGAGGCGCGGCGCATCGTGGACGCCGTCGACGTCGAGGCGCTGGTCCGGACCGCGTCCGAGCTCATTGCCTTCGAGAGCTTCGGGGGCCGCGAGGTCGAGGTGCAGGAGCACGTGGCGGGGCTCTACCGGATGTCGGGGCTCGAAGTGGACCGCTGGGAGATCGACCTGGCGGCGCTCGCGAAGCACCCCGCCTTCGGGGTCGAGATCGAGCGGGACCGGGCGCTGGGCGTCGTGGGGCGCTGGGGCGCGGGCGTGGGGCCCACCCTCGTGCTGAACGGGCACGTCGACGTGGTGCCGGCGGGCGAGGGCTGGAGCTTTCCCCCCTTCCGGGCCACCGACGTCGAAATCGACGGGCGTCGGCGGATCGTGGGGCGGGGCGCCACCGACATGAAGGCGGCGGTGGCGTGCGGGCTTCACGCGGTGCAGGCGCTCCAGGCCGCAGGGGTGCGGCTCGCGGGTACCGTGCTCCTCCAGAGCGTGGTCGGAGAGGAAGACGGGGGGCTCGGGACCCTGGCCACGATCGAGCGGGGGCACGTGGGCGATGCGGCCATCGTGCTCGAGCCCACCGAGCTCATGGTGGCGCCGGCGCAGGGCGGGGCGCTCAGCTTCCGCATTGTCGTGGAGGGTGTGGCCGCCCACGGCGCACTCCGGACCGAGGGGGTGAATCCCATCGGGAAGCTGCCCCGGATCTGGTCGGCGCTCGAGGCGCTCGAGGCGGAGCGCAGCCGGCGGCTTCGGCACCCCCTCTTCGAGGCGTACGAGGTGCCCTTTCCCCTCTCGGCGGGGCGGATCGAGGCGGGGATCTGGGCCTCGTCGGTCCCCGACGCGCTGGTCCTCGAGGGGCGCTACGGCATCGGTATCGGCGAGTCGCTGGACGAGGCGCGGCAGGCCTTCGAGGCCGCGGTGGCGGGCGCTGCCGCAGGGGATGCGTGGCTCGAGGCCCATCCCCCCCGGGTCGAGTGGTGGGGGGCGCGCTTCGAGCCAGCGGCGATCCCGGCGGACCACCCGCTGGTCGAGCTGCTGCGGGCGGCTTCGAGAGATGCCTCGGGGCGCGATCCCGAGCTCCGCGGCATGCCCTATGGCGCCGACATGCACCTGCTCGTGAACCAGGCGGGGATTCCCACCGTGCTCTTCGGCCCCGGCGACATCCGGACCGCCCACGCCCCCGACGAGTCGGTGCCGGTGGACGAGCTCGTCGAGGCCACCCGGATCCTGGCGCTGGCGGTGGCGAGGTTCTGCGGGGTGGAGCAAGGGTAGATGCCGGAACGTCGCCCCTTCCTGGAGAAGATCGGCCGGTGGGTCAGCCTCGCCGGCATCGCAGCGGTCGCCGTCGGGCTCTGGGCCTACTTCAGGGCGCAGGGGACCGGTCTCGACCCTT
>JBJHBX010000638.1:0-2018 GCA_050485725.1 Gemmatimonadales bacterium
GTCGACGAGACCGGCGGGGTAGCTCCAGCCGGCTTCACCGACGGAGGTCACCGGCCCCGGATCAGCGTATGCATCCGGTGCGGAAAGGACCGCCAGGGCGGCGACAAGCGCCGGAGCCAGGAAGGGAGAGCGGGGTCTCGGACGGATCATCGGTGTGGCCTCCTCGGACGCCTGCGGATCGTCACCGTTCGGGACACCCGCAGGAGATGTTCGACAGCCGGCAGGGGCGGCGCGGAGCCGTGCCCCGCCACTCCTGAGACACCCAAGTTACGCATTTCGTTCAACGGCGAAACCGGTGGGCGAAGGCCGAGCGAGCCTTTCTCACCTTCGGCTCGACCACGAGGCGGCAGTAGCTCGCCCCGGGATTCCGCTCGTAGTAGCGGTGGTGCTCGGCCTCGGCGGGGTGAAAGTGCTCCAGCGAAGCGAGCTCGGTCACGAGGGGGGATCGCCACATGCCTGCGCGCTCCACCTCGGCCATGACCCGGCGGGCCGCGGCTTCCTGTTCCGCCGAGTGGAAGAGGATGATCGAGCGGTACTGGGTTCCCACGTCGGCGCCCTGGCGGTTTGGCGTGGTCGGGTCATGGATCGTGAAGAAGATGCGAAGGAGCTCGTCGAAGGGGATCACCGCCGGGTCGAAGGTCACCTGCACCACCTCGGCGTGCCCCGTGCTTCCGCTGCAGACGGCGCGGTAGCTCGGCGCCGGGTCGTGCCCGCCCGCGTACCCCGACTGGACGGCCTCGACCCCCTCGATCCGGTCGTAGACCGCCTCGAGGCACCAGAAGCAGCCGCCGCCCAGGGTGGCCACCTCGAGCGCGCTCACGGGCGCACCAGCCTGACACGACCGCGGCCGAAGAGCCCCCGGAGCCGCTCCAGCGTCTGGTTCCCGGTGTCGATGCGGAGGGTACGGGAGCGGAGGCGGGGTGCGTGCTCCGGCGTTCCGTTCGGCCCGAGGACCAGTTCGAGGGAGGCCCGACCCGGCGCCGACAGCGCGATCTGCCGCGCCTCCTCGAAGACCTCGCGCCCGGGAAGGCGGCCCGGCTCCAGTTCGATCCGGACGCCCAGGCGGCCGCTCTGCTGGACCTCTTCCAGCAGGTGCACCCCGTCCAGGAAGATCGGCGGGTCCTCCTCGTCGCGCTCCCGGTCCGAGACCTTCCCGCGCAACAGGATCACGGCGTCGCCCTCGAGGCGGGGCCGGGCCTCCTGCCAGGCCTCGCGGAAGGCGAGAACGGTGGCGGTCCCGTAGAAGTCCTCGACGGTGATCTTCCCCCACTCGGAGTTGTCGCGCCTGGAGATCTGCCGGGCCACCTTCGTCACGACGCAGCCGAACTCCACCTCCTGGCCGCGGAATTCCTTCAGGTTCCCCGCGTGGGCCGGGCCGAAGGCCTGGACCGCGTCGCGGAACCGGTCCAGCGGATGCCCCGAAATGAAGAATCCGAGCGCCTCCTTCTCGCGGGCGAGCCGGTCCTGCTCGCTCCACTCGGGCACCGTCGGGAGCGAAGGGACCGGCCGGACGTCGGCGTCGTCCCCGCCGCCGAAGAGCGAACCCTGACCGGCAGCGGCCTCGGCCTCACGCGCCTGCACCTCGGCGTAGGCGGCATCGAGACCCGCCAGGAGCTGGGCCCTGTGCCCGAAGGCATCGAGAGCGCCGGCGGCGATGAGCGCCTCGCAGGCGCGCTTGTTCAGCGCCCTGGTGTCGATGCGTTCCAGGAAGTCGAAGAGCGAGGTGAAGGGCCCGCCCTCCTCCCGTGCCTTCAGGATCGACTGCACGGCGCCCGAGCCCACGCCGCGCACGGCACCGAGCCCGAACCGCACCTCGAGGGCGTCGGTAACGGTGAACTTCCACCCCGATTCGTTCACGTCGGGGGGAAGGACCGCCACGGGGTCGTCGAGACCCGGCACGTGGCGGGGCAGGTCGCGGCATTCGGCGATGTACTTCACCACGTCGTCGGTCCTGTCGAGCACCGACGAGAGGAGCGCCGCCATGAACTCGGCCGGATAGTGCGCCTTGAGCCACGCGG
>JBJHBX010000639.1:0-2016 GCA_050485725.1 Gemmatimonadales bacterium
GTCGTGGTCCCGCTCTGGATGATCACGATGCCCCGGGCGCGATCGGCCCCCGGGTAGACGTCGAGGGAGTTCCCGATGTAGGCCCGGTGGAGGTGTCCGCCCAGCACGAGGTCCACCCCCATGGCCTTGAAGGCGTCGAGGATCCTCCGGGCGCCGGGCAGGGGACGGTCGCCCTCGTAGTCGGGGGCGGGTGCCAGGTGATGGTGGGCCACGACGATCCGCGCGTCCGAGGCCGGTGACTCCGCGAAGGCGCGGCGTGCGAAGTCGAGCTGGTCCCCATCGAGGCGCCCGTTCACGATGGCCCTCCGCGGCGCCGCCGTGTTCAGCGACACGACGGTGGCCCCGGGGACCCGGGTGACCGCATCCAGGGCGTCGGACACGTATCGCCGGTAGTTCCGGAAGGGGTGGAAGAGGCGCTCCCATGCCCGGTAGAGGGGTACGTCGTGGTTCCCGGGCGTGACCACCACCGGTAGGGGCGCGAGCCGGTCGAGCCAGCTCCGGGCCGCCTCGAACTCGCGGACCCGGGCCCGCTGCGTGAAATCGCCGGAGAGCACCACGAGATCCGGCGCCATGCCACGGGTGGCATCCAGGAACTGCTCCGCCGCCTCGGGGTCGTGGGGCGACCCGAAGTGGAGGTCGGAGCCGTGGACGATCGAAAGCTCCCTCATGCCCGGATCAGCCCCGGGAAGGGGAGCGCCGCGTCGGCTCCCAGCTCCGGCGGGGCCGTCTCGCCCCTCGAGAGCCGGAAGTGCGCCGCGCGGGCCACCATCGCCCCGTTGTCGGAAGAGAGCCTCGGGGATGCATGGAAGAGCGATCCGTGCACGCCCAGCCTGCGCCCCATCTCCTCGCGGAGCGCTCCGTTCGATGCCACGCCGCCCCCGAGGAGCACCCGTCGGCAGCCGGTGGCCTCGACGGCACGCATCGTCTTCGAGACGAGGACGTCCACCGCCGCCTCCTGGAAGGCGGCGGCCAGGTGGGCGTCGAAGGGCACGCTTCCCGCAGGTGCCCCATCGTCGGGGGGAAGGGCGGCCGAGGCCACCGCGGTCTTGAGTCCCGAGAAGGAGAAGTCGTAGTAGTCGCGGTCACCGGGCGACTGGTCGCGGCGAAGCATCGGCCGCGGAAGGCGCATGACCCGCGAATCGCCCTTCCGCGCCAGCTTCTCCAGGTGGGGCCCGCCCGGATACGGGAGCCCGATCAGCTTCGCCACCTTGTCGAAGGCCTCGCCGGCCGCGTCGTCGCGGGTCTCGCCCAGGAGCCTGTACCGGCCCCACTCCTCGACGTGCAGGAGCAGCGTGTGCCCGCCCGACACGAGGAGCGCCACGAAGGGCGGACGGGCGTCGGGGTTCTCGAGCGAGGGCGCGAAGAGGTGGGCCTCCATGTGGTGCACGCCGACAACGGGACACCCGAGGCCCCAGCCTGCGCCACGCGCCCAGCTCACCCCCACGAGCAGGGCGCCGATCAGCCCCGGGCCCGCCGTGACGCCGATGGCGTCGAGGTCGGCGAGTTCGAGATCCGCCTCGCGGAGTGCCGCGCCGACGACCTCGTCGACCACCGTCAGGTGCGCCCGCGCCGCGATCTCGGGCACGACCCCCCCCCAGATCTCGTGCACGTCCTGCGACAGGATCACATGGCCCAGGAGCTCCTCCTCGCCCCGGAGGACGGCGGCGGAGGTCTCGTCGCAGGAGGTCTCGAGGCCCAGGACCACGAGGGGACCGGGGGAAGAGCCGGAGGGTCCGCGCGTCACGGATCCTCCCGGCGCACCTCGATCGGGTCCACGTGTCCCTCGACCAGGCGGGGGAGTCCCTCCACGACGAAGCGCACCTCGAAGCGCTCCCAGTCCTCGTCCAGGTCGTCGGGAAGCTCCGGAATCACCCGGACTGCGCCGGCCACCACGCCCCGGACCAGCGATGCGGCCCCGGAGAGCCGCACGACGACCCGGTCGGGATAGCCCTCGCCCCGGAAGGGCTCGGGGAGCTCCGGAACCGGAACCTCGATGGAACGGAGCTCGGCGGTCTC
>JBJHBX010000640.1:0-2014 GCA_050485725.1 Gemmatimonadales bacterium
GACCTGAGCCTGCTCCCTCACCAGCTCCTCCAGCCGGTCCCAGACCTCTTCGCTGGACACTCCGGTTCCTGCCTGTCTATCCTTTCCCATGAGGCGACGCTCCTTTCCCCGGGCTCCCACCCGGATTCGTTGATTGATACCCAACGGAAAGGTACGTCGCCTCGCCTTTTACACACCCCCTGATCCTACCTCTTCGGGTTCGACTCCCGCCGCCTCCATGGCCCCCCCAGCCTCACGGTTGGGGGGGCGTTCTCGTGGGGGGCATGGAGGCGGCGGGAGTCAGCGGTCGGGCGCAGAGCGCCCGGCCGCGCAGCGGCGCCGGGAGGCGCCGATGCAGAACCCGTAGGGTTCGGTTCGAGCGGGCCGAGGTGGAGGACCGCGCCATAGGCGCGAAGGAGTTGCTCCCCACGCGAGACGCCGAGGATGCCGCCACAGGCGGCACCGGAGGCACTCCCGCCGCGGCTGGCGTGGGAGCCCAGCCGTCGCCGAAAAACAGTCCCGAACAGGTCCTTCGCTTGCGGACCTCGGAGAGCCTGGAATACGTTGCCGCTCCGGGTGCGGAGGCGTTCAGCCGTGCCCTCGACGCTCCCCTCCTGAAAGCCATCGGCTGTGAAGACGACGAGGTACTTCCAGGCAATCCGCTCCCGACCCGATCGGATCATCATCACGGATGAGTGGATTCGCCAGGTGATGGGCACGCCGGAGCACGAAGAAAGGCAGGAGGACGGTCGAATCCGGCGGTGGGCGCGGATCCCTGAAGCAGGTGACAGGTACTTGCGAGTGGTTCTTCTTGAGGACGGAGAGACCGTCCACAATGCCTTCTTCGACCGTGGGTTCCGACCATGAAAATCCAGTACTTCGAGGATACGGATACCCTCTACATCGAGTTCAGAGCGGAAGATATCGCCGAGACGAGGGATCTCGACGAGAACACGACCCTCGACGTGGACCGCGAGGGAAATCTGGTCGCGATCACGTTCGAGCACGCGAGTACCCGGACAGATGTCCGCCGGCTCACCCTGGAGGGGATCGCCGCCTAGTGGCGATCCCCGTTGGTACGCTATTTCGGGCTGCTGGCCTCCGTTTCAGTAACTGACGTTCGATTGAGCCGGAGTTGATCATCGTCTGCATCATGGTCACACCAGAGGTCACACTCCCTTGGAGAGGGACGTGTAAATGATTGTATTCTAATGTCTTGTGGGACTATCGGGCGATGCCGGGAATCCTATTCGACGCCCGCCGCCTCCATGCCCCCCCAGCCTCACGGTTGGGGGGGCTTTTTCGTGGGCGGCCATGGAGTCGGCGGACGGGCGCGATGCGCCCGGCGGCGCAGGGGCGCCGGAGGTGCAGATCGTGATCACTCGATCCCCGATCGGGCGAAGGGATCTCCCTTTTGTCGGGCTCGCCCACCCACCTGGGATCGTAGATGCAACTCGCTTCCCGCTCATCCGTCCGTGCCCGTCGCCAAAGCAATCGAAACGTCGACTGGACTTGCCGGCTACCTCCTCTTCCCGCACAGGTCGGCGCATCTCTTTCCGGGGGGGGCGACTCCGCCGCCTCCTGAGCACTCCTTGGCCACGCCTCGGTGGCCCTCCCGGCATCGGACAACCGAGGTGGCGAACGCGAGGGTATGTAAGGAATCCGGGGCCGGCATCACCAGTGGTATGCAGGCCCCGGAGTACACGGGACGCAGCTTCCCCAGGAGCGAGTTCGAATGCGCGAGCGCGAGCGACGGAGGAATTGTGGGTTCTCTAAGAAATGTCCGGGTTCTTCTCTAAACTTTGTCCGCCCCTGGGGGTGACTCAAGCGGCCTGCTCGGGCGGGGGTTCCTCCGGTTTGAGGTGGCGGGTGCGATAGGATCGTCCGCGGAGGACGAGGTGGGTACCGCGTTCGAGGAGGCGGTCGAGGATGGCCTCGGCGAGGTCTCCATCATGGAGGAGCTGTCCGAGGGCAGCCAGGGGCTTGTTGGTGGTGACGATCACGGGCCGCTGTTTCAGGTAGCGGTCGTTGACCA
>JBJHBX010000641.1:0-2013 GCA_050485725.1 Gemmatimonadales bacterium
CGCACCGGCGCGATCTCGGGTGCCCTGAGGGACGCCGCGTGCGCCGCGGGGTTCCGGACGGCGGCCAGCCGCTCGAGGGCGGCGGGGAGCTCCCGGAGCAGGAAGTCGTGGGTGGTGAAGAGGGTGCGCACCGCCTGCCGGACCGTTTCCTCGTGCAGCAGGAGCGTGCGAAGCGCGCCGAGCGACTGGTGCGGCACGGCGCCGCCCAGGTCCACCACGCGGCCGTCCACCCGGATCTCCCGCTCCTTCGGGGCGCGGCGCTCGAACATCGGGCGAAGGGCAGGGAAGAGAAGCGCGTTCAGCTCCACCTCGACCGCCTTCGCGTAGGCCACCGCCGCCGCCGAGAAGTCGAAATGCGGATCCCGGGCCCGCGCCCGGTAAATGGCCTCGCCCGTGGCCAGGAAGCTCCGGGTGCCGGGGTCCAGGAGCCGCCAGAGATCGGGCCCCACCAGGTGATCCCTGAGCTCGTGGGCGAGCTGCTCCGTGGCCCCCCGGAACTCCCGGTCCTGCTGGGCCCAGAGCCTTGCATCCAGGAGACCCTCGCGCCCCGCGAACCAGCTCACCTCGCGCGTCCGCTCGACCAGGAGGGGCAGATCCACCATGCCCCCGTAGAGCGACACCGGGTGCCCGTGGTAGCGCACGTTCCTGAGCTCGCGGAGTGCCTCGATGACCCCCGGCGTGTCATCGCCCACCAGGCGCCGCAGGTCCCAGAGCTGGAACCACGCATCGACGAGCATGCGGGGCTCTTCCAGGTAGTAGGCCGGCATGGCCCGGCGCGCCTCGGGGTCGTCGCGCACCTCCTCGTCCGTGACCTGCCCCAGGTGGGCCACGTAGAGCGAGCGGTAGTCCGTCAGGTACAGGTGCGTCTCGACCTCGTCCGCGATCTGCCGGTCGAGCGCCAGGATGTCGGGCAGGTGCTCCAGGGGCTGCACCCGGCTCCGCGAGCGCACCTTGGCCCACCACACGTAGGGCTCTTCCTCGGCGCCCCCGGTTCTCGCATCGGCCTGGTCCAGGAGGATGCGAAGGTGCTGGTCCAGCGCGTCGTCGGCGTAGGACGGGTTCCAGACGGAGAGAAGGTGCCGGGCCATGCAGGGGAAGCTGGGGCGCGGGGCGGGGAAGGGCCAGTGGGACCTGGTAGCCCAGGAGCAGCCTGTCGATCTGACGTGGATCAAGGTCGAGGCCGTATTCCTTCGCAACCCAGTCCCGGAGGGCCAGGTAGCGGGCCAGGAAGTTCCGGTACTCCGCGTCCCCGCGGGGGAACACCTTCGACACTCGACCGCTCACCCTCTGCCTGATCCCGTCCGAGGCCCTGGAGTCGAAGATCGGGAAGTACAGGGGGCGATGAAAATGCAGGTACTTGGGGGCGAAGGACCGCCCGGCCCTTCCCGAGAACCGGCGCACCATCTCAGCGAGCTCGCCGTGGACTCCCAATGCAATGTGGGCGTCGTGGTGGTCCCGGAACGCGCGTGACGCGGGGACCGATTCGAGGAGCTCGTCGAGCCTCGAGTCCACAAGCGCGGGGGCGACGGTCTCCACGTAGAAGGCCTCCGAGCTTCCCCCGCCCGTGCGGCCTCGCTCGACGGGCGCAGCGTAGGATCTCCCGATGAGCCAGACCTTGGCGATGACCGGCTCCGGCGAATCATGTCCCGGATGTTCCCGGCAGAGGTGGTACAGCACCTCGTTTGCCATTTCCCACGGCCCGGGTTGGGTCGTGCGCACGCACTGGGTCCGGGTCGGGCCCGACGTGACCCTCATCGACATGATGGCAACAGCCTCCGGTTCTGACCTCTTGCTGGGGCAAGGCCTACGGTCCCCCCTTGGCACCAACCCCCAAGGTGCATGGCCAGGAGCCCGGTTGTCCACGAACACGAACGCCCCCCTCGCCGCACCCACCCCTCCTGATACATTGCAGGTACGGTCCTGCCTCTCCCGAACACCGAACCGATCCCGGAGCCCCCGTCCATGGCCTCGTCCCGTTCCGCCCGAGAGATCGTCACCCCCACGGGGTGGCGG
>JBJHBX010000642.1:0-2008 GCA_050485725.1 Gemmatimonadales bacterium
CGCCAGGTGTCGACCCGCGCCGCCCCGGGTCCGCCTTCGCCGACAGCCCCGCACCCCGCAAGCCGTGAACGCTCTTGTGGAATCGACGCCCCCTCCGGATCCCATCACCCGCCCGATCCCGCGCGTGGGGGTTCTGCTGGGCCTCTCCCTCGCGCTGGTGGCCGCCCCCGCCCAGGTCGGAGGGCAGGCCCCCGAGGTAGGGCAGCCCCTGCTCGTGCTGGAGCGCCCCGGCTCGGTGCGCGCGCTGTCACTGGGCGGCACGCCCGCTTGGGCCGACCGGGACCCGGACCTCTTCCTCTTCAACCCCGGATTCCTCTTCCGTGCGCGGGGCGCCTCCCTTTCACGGGTGCGGTTCGCGCCGGGATCCACCGCCTCCTCCATGACCGCGGTCACACCGTGGTGGGGCGGAGGGGTCGGGCTCGGGCTCCGGACGGGCGAGGCGGGGCCAGTCCCCGAGCGAACCGCCGAATCCGCACTGACCGCAGGCTACGGCCGGACATTCGCGGGAATCGGGGTGGGCGCGAGCCTGACCGGCGTCTCCCTGGATCGGGCGGGCGCATCGGACCACGGCCTCCTTCTGGACCTGGGGCTCGCCGTGGCCCCGGGGCCCGTGGGGCTGGGTCTTGCCGTCGGCGGGCTGGGGCGCGCGCCGGAGCCGCCGGGCGGTACGAGGGCCGCGGGGCTCGCCCCCACCGGGCTTCCCTGGCTCCGGTTCGGAGTGGGCACCGGCGCCCTCGGGGTCGGGCCGCTGGACCTCGCGGGGAACTGGGGAATCACGGCTCGGGACGGCCTCCGTGCCGAATCCGGGGGCGGCCTCGAGGTAAGCTGGTGGCCCGTCATGGGGCGCACCTTCACGGCTCGCATCGGCCACCGAAGCGGCGCGAGCGACGGGGACGCCGGCTGGAGCTACGGCGCCGGACTCCTGGGCGACGCCTTCACCCTGGAGTACGTGGCCCGCGAACGCGCGGACGGGGGGTGGACGCACGGGGCGGCCCTCCGCTTTCGCTGACCCCGTCGCCCGGGATGATCCGGGGCATCAGAAAGCCCGGGTCCGGCCGACTCACCCCGAGCCGGGCCAGCCAGACCTCGCCTCGCGGCGTCCGGTCGAAGACGAAGCGCACCTCTGCGAGTCTCGAAGGGTCGAGCTCCGGGTTGGCGGCCGCGAAATCGTCCAGCGGGAGCGAGAAGTGGTGCCCCATGACCTCGTGGGGCGCCGGCATTCGCTCCCGCTCCAGGTCTCCGCGGCGCGTGACCTGAACGTCGAGCGGTGGCCGCAGGGGCCCGAAGGCCGAAAGCGGGAGCGCCGCGGTCCGCCCCTCGGCGTCCACCAGCGCCACGGTGAGGTCCGGGGGGGCGGCATCGCCCTCGTCGTTCGAAGGGGCGGCATCGTCCGCGTCGTCGTCCGCATGACCCGGACCGGTGGACTTCGGGTCCCGGTTCGCGGGGTGTGCCTCGCCGGCGCGGCCATTCCCCTCCGAACCCTCGTCGGCTTCGGCGCGGGGAGGCCCGGGGCGCGCGCGGGTGGCGCCCATCACGAAGTCCAGGGTGGCGCCGCCTCCGAGCTCCAGCCCGCCGGACGCCTCGGGCTCGAGGTGCACCGTGTAGCTCGCCTCGCCATCGGGGTGAAAGCCCAGCCACACGGCGCGGGGCCCCTGCGGCCGCTGCCGCTGCGGGGTCAACCGCGAGCGAACCACGAGCTCGCCCTCGCGCCAGGTGGAGAGCCCCGTCCCCTCGAGGGTCACACCGGCGAGGCTTCCGGTGGTCAGGTCGACATCTTCCGAGAAGTCGGCCAGCGTCCGGAAGCTGCTGTGCTCGAAGCGCGTCTTGTACATGGTGGGCGGAAGCCACCCCCCCGCGGTCCGGTGGTCCCGGAAGAGGGGGAGCCAGCGCTCCTCCCCGAGGAGCGTGGCCTCGAGGAAGGCGGTGATCCAGACCCGGCCCGTCTCGAGCTGGTCCTCCATGGGAAGGAGATCGCCGAGCCGGAGGATGCGGTGGCTCCGGGGCCCTG
>JBJHBX010000643.1:0-1998 GCA_050485725.1 Gemmatimonadales bacterium
CGGGGCACCTTCGGAAACGTGCGCATCAAGAACCGGATGCTCGACGGCAAGGAAGGCGGCTACACGCGTCACCTGCCCACGGGCGAGGTCATGCCCATCTACGACGCCTCCATGAAGTACCAGGCCCAGGGCACGCCGCTCGTGATCCTCGCCGGCGCCGAATACGGAACCGGTTCCTCCCGCGACTGGGCCGCGAAGGGCACGGTGCTCCTCGGGGTGCGGGCGGTGATCGCGACCTCGTACGAGCGTATCCATCGCTCGAACCTGGTGGGCATGGGTGTCCTCCCGCTCCAGTTCCCCGATGGGGCCTCGGCCGCCTCCCTGGGCCTCGACGGTTCGGAGACGATCGACATTGCAGGGATGGGCGAAGGGCTGACCCCGGGGGGGACGGTCCGTGTCACCGCGCGGAAGGAGTCGGGTGAGACCCTCGCCTTCGATGCCGTGGTGAGGCTCGATTCCGACGTCGATCTCGAGTACTACCGGAACGGCGGAATCCTGCACACCGTGCTCCGGAAGATGGCGAAGGGAGAGATGTAACCCTCGCGGAGGCATCTCCTGAACGGAGACGCGCCGCGCCCCCGGCGAAGGGGCCGCGGCGCGTCTTCGTTGTCCGCAGCGGAGCCGGCCCGGTCAGTCCTCCCAGCGCCAGCCGCCGATGGCGTCTCCACGATCCCGGGCCGCGACCGGGGTCCCGAGCACCTCGCGCAGGACGACCGCCGAACGAAGGTCCTCGGTGGTTCCTCCCGCCACCAGCCGGACGTAGGGTGAGTCCGTGGCCCCCGCTCGCCTGCGGGGCCCCGCTTCGGTGTCCGCCTCCCCCTGGGTTCTGCCTCGACCGTCCCCGATCTCGCCCTTCGAGATGTCCTCGAACTGCCCCCACGGCTCCGCCATGGGGTCGAACGCCCTGGGGAAGGTCGATGGACGGGGCTCGGCAGCGCGTCCGGAGGCTGCCCGGGGCTCCTTCCCGAGCCCCTCCATCCACCGGGCGGAGCGCCGGGTCGGGGCTGCGGGATCGGGGGCCGTTGCACCCTCGGCCCGCGGGAGGGAAGCCGGCGAGCGGGCGTAGTCGCGGTCCGCCTCTGCCGTCGAATCCGGGTCCTCGTAGCGATCCGAAGGCACCGGCGCGGGAATGTGCGGCACCACCGGCGGGTCCTCTCCGGCGTCCTCCGCCGGAGCCTGCCGCTTCGGGGCCTGCCCCGTCAGGATCGCCCAGAAGTCCTCCGGAATCATCTCGTCGGCCGCCGTCCTCCGGCTCTCCGACCGCGAACCGGCGCCCGCGGGAGAGGGTCGGCCCGGCCTGCCCTTCGAGGCACCGGCCCCGGGCTCGCGGCGAGCGGCGGAGCCGGTCTCCTCCCGGGATCGTCGTCCCCCGGGCATCGGGGCCTTCCTGCGACCCTCGGGCGCGCCGGGACGCGCCGCTCCGGTAGCTCCGTCGGCGGTGAAGACGCCCTCGCCCTCCTCCTCCCGGTCCAGGCGGTCCTTCTGCTCCTGCCGCTTCCGGTTCCGCGCCACCGCGTCGATGATCGACGCCACGATGAAGACGACGATGATCAGGAGCTGGAACATCCCCTCCATCAGCGGCCTCCTCCCGACACCCGGGCTGGCATCAGGTCGCGCCCTGGGCCTGGTCGTCGGTTCCGGCGATCGCGTCGCGCATCGAGGTGTCGGACTGGATGTTCCGGTACTTCATGTAGTCCATGATGCCCAGGTTTCCGGCCTTGAAGGCGCCGGCAATGGCCAGCGGAACCTCGGCCTCGGCCTCGACGAGGCGTGCCCGCATCTCCTGAACCTTGGCCCGGTTCTCCTGTTCGAGGGCCACGGCCATCGCGCGCCTCTCCTCGGCCCTGGCCTGAGCCACCCGCTTGTCGGCTTCGGCCTGGTCGGTCTGGAGCTCGGCCCCGATGTTCTTCCCGACGTCCACGTCGGCGATGTCGATGGAGAGGATCTCGAACGCGGTACCCGAGTCGAGCCCGCGGGCCAGCACCGTCTTCGAGATCG
>JBJHBX010000644.1:0-1984 GCA_050485725.1 Gemmatimonadales bacterium
GCTGTGCCCCGATGTTCCCGTATCCGACGATTCCGAGCTGCTTCCCCCTGACCTCGCGGGCCCGCGGGGCCGCCTTCCGCCACTCGCCGGCGTGGAGCTGGGCGCTCTTCTCGGGGATGTCGCGGAGAAGCACGATGATCTCGCCCAGGGCCAGCTCCACCACGCTCCGGGTGTTCGCATACGGGGCGTTGAATACGGGGATGCCACGCTCGAGACACGCGTCCAGGTCGACCTGGTTCGTCCCGATGCAGAAGGTGCCCACCGCCTCGAGGTTCGCGGCGCCCTCCACCACGTCGCGGGTGAGCTGCGACTTCGACCGGATGCCGAGAAGGGCGACCCCGTCGAGCGCCGCGGCGAGCTCGGGCCCCGAGAGCGCCGAGGGGACCTCCTCGACGAGCCAGCCTGCCGTGCGAAGGCGACGGGCCGCCTCGGGGTGGATGCGCTCGAGAAGGAGCGCCGTGCGTTCCGGAAGGGGGGGCATCAGGACAGGATCTCCAGCAGTTCGTCGAAGGTACGGGCCACGTGGTCGGCGGCTTCGACCACGGGGGCGCGGTGCACGTTCTCGGTGAAGGCCACGAAGCGGGAGGCGAGGCCGGCGGTCCGGAGCTCCAGGTCGGTGGCGCCGTCGCCGACGACCCACGCCGGCCGGCCCCGGGGGACCCGCCCCGCCTCGACGAGACGCCGGATCGCCCCCACCTTGCCCCCACGGGCCATGGGGGTTTCGGGGTCCAGCTCGAGGGAACCCGAGGTGGCCCCGACCGGTCGGAAGGCGTGGGCCACGACCCGGTCCGCCGGAATCCCGAGCCGGAGGGCCGCGGGCCGGATCAGCTCCGAGAACCCGCCCGAGACCACGAGGATCCCGCCTGCATGGCGTCGCAGGAACTCGCGGTTCCGAAGGACCGACGGAGTGATGTGCTCGGCGATGGCCAACGCGACCGCCTCCACCGCTG
Organism: Gemmatimonadales bacterium; assembly: GCA_050485725.1. Classification (GTDB taxonomy): domain Bacteria; phylum Gemmatimonadota; class Gemmatimonadetes; order Longimicrobiales; family Gaopeijiaceae; genus SKNW01. The sequence goes on from JBJHBX010000644.1 coordinate 951, forward strand.
CCCGGTCCGGGGTGCCTGGGGGGAAGAGCGCGAGGCGTCGAGCCAGCGTCTCCGCCTGGCTCTCCGTGCCCGCCATGCCGGCGTCGGTGAGGGCCCGGAACCGCGCGCGAAGAGCCGGGCGCCCGGGCGGCGTGGGGGGGCCGTCGCCGACCACGCGGTCGAAGAGCTCGTCGAGTCCCTCGACGGTGACGAGCGTCGAGTCGAAGTCGAGGAACAGGAAGGGGGTGGAGGGGGCCGGTGATGCCATTCCCCACGGGTAACGCCCCGGCCGCCCGGGTGGCAATCCCGGCCCGGAGACGGCCGGCGGCGGCGGGGGTCGTCACCCCCGCGGAACCGAGGCCCTTGACCCGGGAGAAGGGGGGTGTATAATACAAGTGATCGTGGTTGTAATAACAAGTAACAACAAGAGCGCAACGCCATGGAATTCCTTGCTCGCCCCTGGCCCTGGTACGTGGCCGGCCCCCTGATCGGGCTCGTGGTCCCCCTCCTCCTGGTGGTCGGGGGGAAGGTCTTCGGGATCTCGGCCAACCTGCGCCACATGTGTGCGGCACTCCCGGCTCCGGAACGGGCCAGGCCCTCCTTCCTGCGCTACGACTGGAAGAAGTCGGGTCTCTGGAACCTGGTCTTCATTGCCGGCGTGGCCTTCGGAGGGTTTCTCGCGGTGACCCTCTTCGGCATGCCCGAGGTCGGATCGCACATCTCCGAGGCGACGCGTGCCGACCTGGCCGCCCTCGGCATTACGGACTTCTCGGGTGTCGTGCCCCCGGAACTCTTCTCGTGGGGCGCCATGGCATCTCCGGCCGCGCTGATCCTCGTGGTCGGAGGGGGATTCCTCGTCGGGTTCGGTGCCCGCTATGCGGGTGGCTGCACCAGCGGCCACGCGATCTCGGGGCTCGCCGACCTCCAACTCCCCTCGCTCGTGGCGGTCCTCGGCTTCTTCGCCGGTGGCCTCCTCGTGACCTTCATCCTGCTTCCCCTTCTTCTCGGGTGATGCGGGAGACACGTGCCATGACGAACCAGACGAAGGAAATCCC
>JBJHBX010000645.1:0-1978 GCA_050485725.1 Gemmatimonadales bacterium
CGAGCCCGTCTGGTTCTGCCGGAAGACCTGTTCCGGCGTGAACCGTGGGCTCCCGGCGGCCTTCGCGCCGCGCTCGGCCTGGGTGACGGCCTGGTCCGGACGCGGGGGCGCCCCGCCCCGGTAGTACCAGAGCTCCCGATCGGTGTAGACCTCGCCCCCCTCCACCCGGTCAAAGAACTGCGACAGCATGCCCTGGTGGTACCGCCCCCAGTGGGCCTTGAACACGAGGCGATTGTCGCCGGCGGGGTCGAAGGTGAACCCGATGCGGGGGTCGATCCCCGAGGCCTCGAGCGCCGTGAAGCGGTCGGCTTCGCGCCCGCCGGGCAGGAGTTCTCCACGCCACTGCGAGACCCGGAGCCCGGGCGAGATCGACAGCCGTGTGGAGAGATCGAAGTGGCCCTGCGCGAAGAGCGCCTCGCTCCCGACCCTCGCGTGAAGGTCGACCTCGCCCCCCCACTCGGTCGCCACGATGTCCGACGCCGACCAGGTGTCCGTCTCGTCGAGCCAGAACTCGCGGCTCCGGTTCGGACGCCAGGTCATGCCACCGTTCCGGGTGCGCCGGTCCATCCAGCTTCCCCGGTTCACCTCACCGCCAAGCCGGATGACGCTCTCGACCCCGCCGGGCATTCCCCGCCACTCCCACGCGAGGAAGGCGGTCCGGCTCGCCGGCTCCCGCTCGGTGTCGAACACCGCGTTCTGGTAGAGCTGGGTCGGGGGATCTCCGTGGGCGAAGATCCTCACGCCGGGCACGTCGGGCCCCCCGGAGCCGGCGAAGCGGGCCGCGCGTCGGAAGCCGGCCACCCGCGCCTCGATCCTCGAACCTGCCGACACCCCTCGCTCGAAGTTCGCGGTCCAGAACCGGACCGGGTCGGTGAGGAGCCCCGTACCGTTCGCATCCTGGTACCCGTCCATGCCGGCGTTCTCGATCCGCGTGTCGAACCAGCCCGCAGACACCTCGAGCCGCTCCCGGTAGCTCGGTTCCCAGGTCAGCTTCCCGAACCCCCTGGCTTCGCGGTGGTTCTGCGTGAACGGAAGGATGTCGCCGAAGGATCCCGGAAGGAGGTGCCCCTGCGCTCTCCGCCTTTCCTCGAAGAGGTGCCCACCCACGAAATAGTAGAGCCGGTCACGAACGAGCGGGCCCGAGATCTCCCCCTCGAGCTCGCGCCGGAGCTCGGTCTGGAGGGCGATCTCGCGGCGCCCGGAGTTCAGGCTGTTCATCCGGTGGTGCTCGAAGCCGGTGCGCATCCCCCCCCGGACCAGGTTCGTACCGGAGCGGGTCACGACGTTCACCATGCCACCCTGGAAATCCCCGTGTTCGGAACCCGCGCCGAGCCCCCGGATCTCGACCCGCTCGACCCACCGCATCGAGGGCTCCACGAGGGCCCCGCCGACCCCGGGGTGGTTCTGGGCCATGCCGTCGAGGAGGTAGCGGTTCGCCTGCGGGGCAGCGCCTCCCCAGATCTCGCCGGCCCGGGCTCCCGGGGTCAGACCGGCCACCGCCGAGGGGTCGTAGGGGGTGGGGAGGAGCTCGAGGGCGCGCGCGTCGAGGCGGATCCCGAACTCCGTGTCGTCGCGACGGATCTGGAGTGGTGCCGCGTAGACCTGGAGGGTGTCGAGCCCGACGGCGACCCGATCGAGCCGAAGCTCGACACGGGTGACCCCTCCGACCGCCACCTCGAGCGGGGCGGAGCTTCTCGGTGCATAGCCGATGTGCACCGCCCGCACGCGATAGCCGGCCCCGGCAGGTACCGGACCCAGGCGGAAGCGGCCCTCCGCGTCGGCGATTCCGGTCCGGGGTCGTTCGAGCAGGGGGCCCGAGAGCTCGACCAGGACACCGGGCACCGGGAGGAGGCCGTCCCCCAGCACCTGTCCCTCGACCCAGCCCTCGGTCGGTGCGCCGGGGCGCGCATCGCCCCCGTCTCCTGCCGCGGGAACCGGAAACGAGGCGCCGAGCAGCAGCCATGCGGCAAGCAGGAAC
>JBJHBX010000646.1:0-1977 GCA_050485725.1 Gemmatimonadales bacterium
ACGTTTCGCGGAATGGTGGTGCGGAAGACCTTGCTCCCGAAGTACTCCCGCGCCTCCTCCGCGACCTGCTTGGAGAGGTTCAGGCGCCGGTCGTACATGGTCAGGAGTACACCCTCGATCTCGAGACCCGGGTTCAGCCCCCGCTGGACCAGGCGGACGGTGTTCAGGAGCTGGCTCAGCCCCTCCAGCGCGTAGAACTCGCACTGGATCGGAATGAGCACCGCGTCGGCAGCCGTGAGCGTATTGAGGGTCAGAAGGCCGAGCGAGGGCGGGCAGTCGACGAGGATGTAGTCGTACGCCTCCCGCACGGGGTCGAGGGCGGTGCGGAGGATGCCTTCGCGGTCCGGGCGGTCGACGAGCTCGATCTCCGCACCCACGAGGTCACGGTTCGACGGAACCAGGTCAAGGGTCTCGAAGTGCACGGCGCGCCGCGTGCACCGGTCGACCGGGCGGTCCTCCACCAGCAGGTCGTAGACCGAGGGTTCGTCGTCCTGCTTTCGCACACCCAGCCCCGACGTGGCGTTCCCCTGCGGGTCGATGTCCACGATGAGCACGCGCTGTTCGGCGACCGCGAGGGACGCGCCGAGGTTGATCGCGGTCGTGGTCTTGCCCACACCGCCCTTCTGGTTCGCGATGGCGAGGACACGCGCCATTCGATCTCCGCGGTTGTCGTTCCGAACCCCGTCAGCCCGCGGACGCGGGGGGGGAAGGGAATATACGATCACCCGGGGAGGAGGAGAAATGACCAGGGGCGCCGTCCCTGCGTGCCCATGCTCCGGGAGTGTTCCACGTGGAACAGTGGCACGAGATTCGACGCGGTACGGCCACCGCTTGATGGGAAGGGGGGCCGAAGTGTTCCACGTGGAACACTGACAACCACCCGCCGGTGCCACGAAATGAAGCCTCAGCGCTCCCGGCGACGCAGGCGGGTCCGCAGCTCCCCCAGGCTCCCCAGCACCTCAACGCCCACGGCCTCCAGTGCCTCGCGGTGCGCAAGCGCTGCGGGACCACCGACGAGAACCCGAACGTCACCGGTGAGATCGCGACGCAGCGCCCGCAGCTCCCCCGGGAGGTGCGGGTCCTCGACCGGATGAAGGGCGGAGAGCGCCACGGCCGAGGCCCCCTTGCGGCGCACCGCCTCCGCGATCTCGGAAGCCGGAAGGTCCGGACCGAGGGCGAGGACGTCCCAGCCCTCCCCCGCCGACACCACCGCCGCGAGAAGGGCGCCGAACTCGTGCCGGTGGCCGGCGGGCGTCCCGACCAGCATCAGGGGGCCCGGCTCGTGGGAGCCGAGCGCCTCGAGGAGCCAGTCCAGGAATCGCCGGACCACGCCCGACGCCATGTGTTCCGACGCCGGCCCCACTTCTCCCTCGCGCCAGAGGAGTCCGATCCGCTCGAGGAGCGGGAGCAGCACGTCGTCGACGAGCTCCTCCGGAGCCAGCGCCATCGCCGACCGGTTCAACACCGCCTCGAGAGCGCGCGTATCCATCGCGTGCACGGCTTCCAGCCCCCGATCGAGGAACCCGCGGGCGCGGTCAGGACGACCGGCAGCGGCGGGCAGATCCTCACCCTCAGCCGACTCGACGCTACCACCGTTCATCAGGGCCGGCGCGGGGGACGCCCCGCTGCGCCTCCCTGGCCAGAGGCCGCCGTCTCCGCTCTGCGTCACGCGCTCGGGGAGCGCACGCCCCTGCTCGCGGAGGACGAGTTCGCGGAGACCCTGAAGGGGGAGCTCGGCCACCTGCGAGATGTTGTGCCCGGCATCGACCGCCTCGCGGAGGAGGCTGAGCTTGCGGATGTCGTCCTCCGAATACAGCCGCTGCCCGCCATCGGAACGACCCGGATCGACGGCCCCGTAGCGGCGCTCCCACGCGCGCAGGAGCGAAGGATTGAGCCCAGTGCGTCGGACCACGACGCGCATCGGGTACTGGGGGACGGAGGAGTCACGGGCGATCATGCCCGAACTGTACAGGTTTT
>JBJHBX010000647.1:0-1974 GCA_050485725.1 Gemmatimonadales bacterium
GACACGGGAACTCCTGCCGAAGCTCCGCGATGCGGGGCTCATCGATACCCTGATCCTGCACGAGGCGAACCGGGGGAAGGGGGCCGCCGTCCGCACCGGATTCGACGCCGCCACCGGCGACGTGGTGGTGATCCAGGATGCCGATCTCGAGTACGACCCCTACGAGCTCCCGATGCTGCTGGAGCCGATCCTCGAGGGGTGGGCCGACGCGGTGTTCGGCTCCCGCTTCCTGGGGGGCGGCCCCCAGCGGGTGCACATGTTCTGGCACTACCTGGGCAACCGCACGCTGACCTTCGTGTCGAACGTCTTCACCGATCTGAACCTGACCGACATGGAGACCTGCTACAAGATGGTCCGGCGCGACCTGCTCGAGACGCTCCCGCTGACCCGGGACCGCTTCGGCATCGAGCCCGAGATCACGGCCCGCCTGGCCCAGGCCGGCGCCCGGATCTACGAGATGCCGGTCAGCTACCGGGGCCGCTCGTATGCCGAGGGGAAGAAGATCGGGTGGAAGGACGGGATCGCCGCCTTCTGGCACATCGGCCGGTCGAACCTGCTGGGGCCGCGGGCCCCGCGGTGGAAACGGCCCGCCGTGGCGCCCTGGGAGCAAAACCCCGACCCGGGCTGATCCCGGACCCCGTCCTCATCGTGCAAGGGCGTTGCAGAAATCCAGAACCGAGGGTGTAAAGGGGTGTTCCAGGCTGTGCCGGCACCGCACACAACGTGTTGCAATCATTGATGTTGCGGTGGGTGCATGCGCGTGGCATGGCCGGTGCACCCTAGGGCCGGCGGTCAGTGACGGGCGAACGGTCGCCCGCAAAACCCCACCCCTTGCGGGAGATCGAAATGAACAAGAAGGGCTTCACTCTCATCGAGCTGCTGATCGTGGTCGTGATCATCGGCATCCTGGCCGCGATCGCGATTCCGCGGTTCAGCCAGACGCGTGAGCGGGCATTCCAGTCGTCGGTGGTCTCGGACCTCCGGAACCTGCAGACCGTGCAGGAGCAGTGGTACGCCGACCCGGCGAGCAGCTTCTCGTACGGTGACGAGACCGCCATCGTCGACGGCAACCTCTGGGCCCCGAGCCAGGGCGTGACCATGTCCGCCTGGACCGCCGGCAACGACGGCTGGACCGCCACCGCAACGCATGCGGGGCTCCCGGGCACGGCGAACTCCTGCACGATCTCGGTGGGCGAGGCGGCGGCCACGGCCAACGTTGCTTCGGGTCGGATCATCTGCCAGTGGGGCGGCTCCTGATCCAGGAGCTCCACCAGCCCATCACGACCGGGCGGCGCGGGGAGAGGCTTCCCCGCGCCGCTTCGTTGTTGAGGGGCATTTCCCTTCCCGCAGCCACCATGACCTCCCGAACCCCCCTCCGGAGCCGGCGCAGCGCGGCTCGCCGCCTTGCCGGCCGCCGCGGCGTCACGCTGATCGAGCTCTTCGCGGTCATCGTGCTGATCGGGGTTCTCGCAACCATGGCACTTCCGCAGCTGATGAACGCCCGGATCCGGGCCCTCGAGACCGCGGTGGTCTCGGACCTGCGGAACCTGGCCACCGCCCAGGAGGTGAACCTCCGCATGCGTGGCGAGGCGGCCGCGACGCCGGATGCGCTCGGGGTGAGTCCCAGCCGGGGCGTCGTTCTCGAGATCCACGCGGCTTCGGCCGAGGGCTGGGCCGCCCAGGCCACCCACACCTCGCTCCCGGGATTCCGCTGCGGGGTCTGGGCCGGCGACGCCGACCCGGAGCTGGGGGCGCCCGCCACGGCGGCCGGACAGGTCCGGTGCGAGCGGTAGCGCCAGGCGGTCCCCCTTCCCACCGGCGCACGGTCCACCGGCGCCGCGCACCCCAATGATCCTTCTCCTCGCCCTGGCCACCGCGCTGGCCTCCCTGGCCATCGTCGGGGGGCTCCTGGCGCGTCACGGCCCGGTGGTGGCGGACCGCCTGGCGGGGGCGGGGAAGGGGGTCGTCGGCTTC
>JBJHBX010000648.1:0-1970 GCA_050485725.1 Gemmatimonadales bacterium
ATCCCTTCGACGACTTCTTCGGCGGGCTCTTCGGCTCGGGTCGAACGCAGTCGGCGCGGGTGCCGGGACTCGGATCCGGCTTCGTCGTCGACGGGTCGGGGCTGATCCTGACGAACGACCACGTGGTGCGAGGTGCGGAGCGAATCCTGGTCACCTTCCCCGATGGCCGCGACGCCGAGGCGGAGCTCGTCGGGTCCGACGACGTGACCGACGTGGCCGTGCTGCGGATCGACATGGGATCGCTCCCGGCCGCCCCGATCGGCCGGTCCTCGGACCTCCGGATCGGCGAGTGGGTCATCGCGTTCGGGAACCCCTTCGGAAACCTGCTCTCGAACCCCGAACCCACGGTCACGGTGGGCGTGGTCTCGGCGGTGGGCCGACACATCGTCCCAGCCGGCGAGGATCGGGGCTTCTCGCTCGGAATGATCCAGACCGATGCCGCGATCAACCCCGGCAACTCCGGCGGACCCCTCGTGAACGCCCTGGGCGAGGTCGTGGGGATGAACGCCTCGATCTTCTCGCGCAGCGGGGGGAGCGAGGGGCTGGGCTTCGCGATTCCCATCGAGCGGGTGCTCCGGATCGCCGACGACCTCGTGGCGCACGGGTCGGTGCGGCGGGCCTGGATCGGTGTCGAGGTGGAGGCGGTGGATGCGGACGCCTTCGGTCGGACCCGCGGCGTGCGGGTTTCCCGTGCCCCCGCCGAGTCCCCGGCCGGTCGGGCCGGGATCCGGGCCGGCGACCGGCTGGTCCGGGCCGGCGGGCTCCGCCTGACCACGCCCCTCGACTTCGAGGCCCTCCTCCTCGATCTTCGGGCCGGCGACGAGGTCGTCCTCGAGATCGAGGGCCGTGGGGGCACGACGACGCTCCGGGCCGAGGCGAGCCCGGTGCTCCAGGCGGAACGGGTGACGGTGCTCCGCGATCTCGAGGTGACCACGCTGACCCCTACCCTCCGCGATGCCGAGGGCGTGTCGGCGGAAGCGGGCGTGCTCGTGACCCGGGTCTCGCCGAGCGGGGCGAACATCCTTCAGCTTCGCGAGGGCGACGTGATCGTGGGACTCGGTCAACGGGCCCTCGCCTCGGCGGACGAGCTGGTGCAGATCCTCGAACAGATTCCGGCCGGGGCCCGGGTGACGCTCTGGGTCGAGCGGAACCGCGGTGTCTTCCGGCGCGACTTCGTGATGGGCCGGTGACCCCGGTGCGGCGCGGCCCCCCGACCCAGGCACGGTTCCGGTGACCGATCCCTCGCACGACCGCTACGTTCATCCCCTCTCGGAGCGGTACGCCTCGGCCGAGATGCAGCGCATCTTCTCGCCGGGGAACCGCTTCGGGACCTGGCGCCGCATCTGGCTGGCGCTGGCCGAATCCCAGGCCGAGCTGGGACTCGACATCTCCGCCGAGGCGCTTGACCAGATGCGGGCCGCCCTCGACGACCTGGACCTGGACCGGGCCGCCGAGTACGAACGGCGCTTTCGCCACGACGTGATGGCCCACGTCCACCTTTTCGGGGACGCGGCGCCTGCCGCCCGGGGAATCATTCACCTGGGGGCCACGTCGGCCTTCATCGGCGACAACACCGACCTGATCCTGCACCGGGAGGCGCTCGGGCTCCTCCGGGCGCGAATCGTCCGCACCGTGTCGGCGCTCGCGGACTTCTCCCGGACCCACCGGGCGCTCCCCACACTGGGTTACACCCACTTCCAGCCGGCCCAACCCACCACCGTCGGGAAGCGGGCGACGCTCTGGATCCAGGACCTCCTGCTCGACCTGGAGGAGCTCGAGTTCCGTCTCCAGACCCTCCGGTTCCGGGGCGTCCGGGGCACCACCGGGACCCAGGCCTCCTTCCTTGAACTCTTCGAGGGCGACCACGGGAAGGTCGAGGCGCTGGACCGCATGGTCGGCGAGAAGATGGGCTTCCCGGAGAGCTACGGCGTCAGCGGCCAGACGTACCCGCGCAAGGTGGACGCGGCCAT
>JBJHBX010000649.1:0-1967 GCA_050485725.1 Gemmatimonadales bacterium
CATGCGGAGCACGCCCGATACTGCCGGTGGAAGGAAGCAGTCGAGAAGGACGTTCGTGTCGAGAGAATGGCGCTCATGGGGCGAACTCATCGTTCACCGCCCGACCGCGTCCCGAGGTGCCGCACCACCATGTGTGCCTCCCAGTCGGCCTCGTCTCCCCTTCCCCGGAGCACACCGTGGAAACGTCGAAAGGACGGATCCAGCTCGGAAAAGACGTCGTCGCACGGGTCGGGAGGGCGTCGGGAAGAGGAAGGCGGCAAGACGCGGACAAGGACCAGCGAACGCCTACCCGACCGGGACCGGCTCCGGTGGCTCGACCCGGAGCGTCCGGTCGGAGGCGGGGTTGGAGTGCCGACCTCCGAAGACCCCTCGCTCCCCCAGGGCGAAGTCCCCGCCCGATCCGTTCCCCACCCAGAAGGCGACACCGCCCTCTCCCGACGGGCTCAACCGCTCCACGACGAGGTCCGGGACCTCGCTTCCGTCCACGTGGACCTGGACGCGGGTCTCCGTGACCACGAGCCGGAGCCGGACCCAGTCATCGGGGTCGGGGGCCGTGCGTGCGGGGGCTTCGTAGCGTCCCGGCGACGCCTCCCGAAGGCGGTTCCAGGGATACTCCGGCTGCGCCATGTACTGCACCGCACGAAGTCTCCGAGCCGGGTCCTCGGTGCGGAAGTTGAAGGGGCGGAGGTAGACGGCCTCGTACGTGGAGTCGTTCTGCACGTTGAAGGCAAGGCCGACGAAGCTCCGGCCTTCCACGTCCTCACCCCGCACCCGGAGCTCGAGCTCCCCCGTCGAGAAGGTCCATCCCTCCAGGACCGCGAGCCCGTCACCCTCCCCGGAGTCGAGTCGGACGAAGGAGCCCGCGGGGTCCACGTGGGCCGACAGGGTGCGGTTCACCGTCCGGGAGACCTCGGGAGCACCGGCGCCCGGGACGCAGGCCATGGCCAGACCGGCGAGAAGGATCCCGATCGCCGTGGCGCGTGCCACGGGGGGCCGGGGTTTCCCGGACCGGGGCCCGGAGCGGGCGCCTTTCATGGTGGCCCCCCGGACGCCGTCCGCGCCGCGGGGAGCGATCCCTCGAAGACGAACCGGGACAGCTCGAACCAGAGCACGTCCGCTGGCTGCGCAGCGGGGATCCGCGTGAAGCCGCAACGCTCCAGCACGCTGATGGAGTGCCCGTTCTCCCGACGGGCGTGGGCCATCACCCGGTCCACGTCCGGGGCGCGGAAGGCGCTCCGGACGAGTGCCGTTGCGGCCTCGGTCGCGTAGCCACGTCGCCGGAAACCAGGGAGTACCGCGTATCCGATCTCCACCTGGCCGCCTGAGGGGGGGCCCTGGTAGCCCCCGCACCCGAGCAGGCACGCGGACTCATCCCCCGTCGACCTGAGGACGAAGTAGTGGAGCCGCCACCCCCGTTCGGCCGGGTCCGCCTCCAGCGCCTGGAGGAGCTCGAGCGCCGTACCGTGCCCGCAGCGCTCCGGGGGCCACCCTTCGGGCACCGTCGCCGAGAGCGCCCGGGCCAGCGCAGCCCGCCCGAGCAGGTGCGATCGCAGAAGCGCCGGTGTGGCGGGGATCAGGTCGAGCCGCTCGGTCACGATCACCGCACGGCCTCCCCGTGGTGCGCGGATCCTGGAGCCTCCCCGCCCCAGGCGGCCCGCGCCCGGGCTTCGACTCCGGCGGCCTCGGTCTCCTTCCCCTGGGCCCGAAGTGCGGCGGCGAGCCCCCGAAGGGCCCATCCGTTCTCGGGGAAGCGCGCCAGGTCCTCCAGGAAGACCGCTTCGGCCTCGATCGGGCGCCCGGCGGCCAGGAGCACGGAGCCCAGGTCGTGCCGGACCGGGATGGACCACTCCGGGGGCTCGCCGTAGATCAGTCCGTCCTCGAGGGCGGCGGCCTCGCGGAGGTGCTCGATGGCCAGGGGGAAAGCCTCCTTTCCGGCGGCCATGACCCCTGCCAGCACGTGGGAGGCG
>JBJHBX010000650.1:0-1957 GCA_050485725.1 Gemmatimonadales bacterium
TCGCCCGAGGGACGGAGGCTCGCGCGGGAGATGAACCTGGTCCGCCCCGAGCTCGACCGCGCGCTGGCCGGGTACCTGTCGGTGGGCGGCTTCCCGGCGGCCGTTCGCGACTACATGCGGGGGGGGAGCTCGGGGTGCGAGGGACCCACGATCCGCATCCTCTGGAGTGCCATTGCCGGAGACGTGGCAACGCGCGGCCGGGACCAGGTCGCCGCGGCGAAGCTCCTGGAAGAGGTGGCCGTCTCGCTCGGCAGCGCCCTCAAGTGGGAAGATGCGGCGCGGGCCATGGGAATGGCCGGAGGCGGCACCGCGCGGGCCTACGTGGAGCTCCTGGCCGAGTCCTTCGCACTTCTCGCGGTCCACTTCTGGGACCTGGCCGGGGGATCGCTCCAGCCCGCCCGGCAGCGGAAGGTCTACTTCATGGATCCGCTCCTGCCCGAAATCGCACCGCTCCTGATGCCGGGGGCGCGTCGCCCCCCCGCCGACGCCCTCGTCGAAAACGCCGTGGCGGTGGCCCTCTTCCGCGCCTCGGCCCGGGTCCTGGCGCAGGCGGGTGCGGTGCCCGGATCCATCGGGTACTGGCGCTCGAAGGCGGGCCGCGAAATCGACTTCGTGGTGCCGGTCCGGGATCTCGACCGGGGTCGGGGCGGCCGCCTTCCCATCGAGGTGAAGGGCGACGGCAGGAGCGCCATCGGTCGCGCCCGCAGCTCGATCGTCCAGGCCTTCGGCGAGGGGATCATCGCCTCGCGCACCCGCTTTGACCCCACGGGGCCGGTCCCCGTGCTTCCCGCGTCGGTGCTTCTCGCCGCGCTCGGCGAGCTTCCCGAGCGCCCCATGTCCGTCGCCTGACCTCACCCAACCCCCGTGTACGCAGCCATGACCCACGTCCTGCCCCGGAACGCCTTCGCCCTCGCCCTGGCGCTGGCCCTCGGCGCCCCCGCCCCCTCGGCGGCCCAGACCATTCTGAACACCGAGCGCTTCCAGCTCTCGGAGGTCGACGGTCCGCACCTGACCGTGAACGCCTCCGCCACCGGGCGCAGGGGGAACTCGGAGATCTTCGTGGCCGACGCCTCGGGCATTGCGGGGGTCGTGCGCGGGAACCACTGGACCCGCGTGATCTTCGGCGGGAGCTACCTGCGCGACGGCGAGCGCTCGCTGCTCGATGCCCGCTTCGTCCAGCTCCGCTACACCTGGACCGCCCGCGAGCGGCTCCAGACCTTCCACTTCGCGCAGGCGCAGCAGAACGAGTCGCTCCGGCTCCGGCGCCGCCTGCTCCTGGGGTCCGGGGTGCAGCACCGGGTGCTGGAGCGGGAACGCGCCTCGCTCACCCTGGGCACCGGGGCCATGCTCGAGTGGGAGCGACTGGCCCCCGACGCGGTGGACGCGGGCGAGTCGAACGAGCGGAACGCGGTGCGCATGGCGAACCTCGGGGTCTTCAGGTACCGCACGCAGACCGGCACCGAGATCCTGAACATCGTCTACCTGCAGCCGCGCTTCGACGCGTTCCCGGACCTGCGCATCCTGAACGACCTGGGGGTGACCTTTCCGGTCACCGACGGGGTGCGCCTGACCACGAGCGGCGAGTGGCGGCGCGACACCCGGCCCCCGACCAACGTGAAGCGCGACGACCTGATCCTGCGCATGGGGGTGTCGCTGGACTTCAGGTAGGGGGGCTCAGGCGGAGCCGGCCGGTCCATCGGCACCACGCTGGACAACGCCCCCCGCGCGATCTACCCTGAGCCGGCGTCTCCACACATCCCGAACCCGGCCCCGAATCGATGCGCGATCCCGCCCGCTTCGCCCTTCCCGCCCTGCTCCTGCTGCCGCTCCTTTCCTGGGGATGCGGCCCGACCGATGCCCCCGAGGGGGCGGGTGTTCACGCCGGGGACCCCGAGTCCGCGTGGCAGCTCGTGGAGGGGGGGTGGCTGGTCGACGTGGTGGCCGGCGAGCGCGTGCC
>JBJHBX010000651.1:0-1954 GCA_050485725.1 Gemmatimonadales bacterium
TCACCCGGCTCCCCGGCCACGTACCCGTGCAGGGTCAGCAGGTCACCCAGGTCCGCGGCCCGGTCCTCGCTGCGGAAGAAGAGAAGGAGGTGCTGCGTTCCCTCTTCCTCGAGGAGCTCCCCCACTACCCGGGCGAGCTCGACTCCTTCCTCCCCCTCCCACACCCGGACGCGAAGCTTTCCCCTCTGGAGCGGTGCAACGTCCTCGGCGCCCTCCCGGCCCGCATCCGACGGCAGGTGGATGGCGCGCTTCAGGTGCTGCTCCGCGAAGGCGCGAACCGCCGGGGTCACGGGGTCGGAGACGACGATTCGCTGCGCCTCGGCGGGGACCCGCTCGAGAAGCTGCGACACCATGTCCGGCGACGCGTCCAGGAGAGCCGCCGCGCCGGCGAACACGATGGCCTCGATCCCGTCGAAGGCGACTTCCTCGCGGGCCCCGAGGAGCGCCTCGGGGGTGGAGAAGAGGAAGTCGGCATGCCCCGGGAGCGCGAACGGTCCCCCCAGGGCGGCCACCCGGTGGCCTGCCGCGGCGGCGATCCTGCCGAGGGCCCGGGCCGATTCGAGCGCGACCTCGGGCGAGGGCACCAGGGCCAGCGCCACGGGGCCGCCTGCCGCCGGATCGAGCCGGTCGAGCAGGGCCGCACCCCATGCCACCAGCACGCCCGAGCCCGGTCCGCCCCTCAGGAGCGCGGAGTGCCCCTTCCGGAGTACCGGCAGGGTCTCCTTCTGGAGTGACGTCGGGATCTCGATCCCCTCCGATGCGAGGGCCTCCACCAGCTCGGGGCCGAGCCCCAGTTCCTCGAAACTCGTCATGGTCGCGTCGTGGGTCAGCGGCGGACCGGAAGGGGGTCGCCGGAGCCCGGTCCCCCGCGGTCGGAAGGCTCGTAGGGGAGCAGGTTCAGGAACCTCTGGACCTCGTAGTCGATCCTCGAGGTGCGGAGGCGGTCGGTCTGGGCGGTGACCTCGACGTAGAGCGAGTGGGGGTGCACGTGCAGCTTCAGCGTCCCTTCCTCGCCGGTCCAGGTCCCGCCATGGGTCGAGCGCTTGGTGCGCGACAGCCCGATGCGCCCGGGAAGCTCCTGCTCCGCCAGCGCCAGCACCTCGGCCGGCGCGAGGGCCGTCTTTCTCACGTAACCTGCCATCGTCCTTCACCCCCGTCGTCCAGCGAGTTCATCACATCGAGGAGAGCTCCCCACCCGGGGTAGCCCTCCACCAGGATCCTTCCCCCCGCGATCCGGACGGTGGGTACCCCCCGGATCCCTTCGTCGAGCAGCCGGTCCCGTTCCGCCTCCACCGCCGGGCGGAACCGGTCGACGCCGAGGACCGTCCGGGCCTCGGCGGAATCCATGCCGGCGCCGCGCGCAACCTCCACCAGTACGTCCACGCGACCCAGGTCGAGCCCCGCCTCGAAACGGGCGGCGAACAGGCCCCGGTGCACTGCGTCGAACCGCCCCGCCTCCCGCGCATGGAGCGCGAGCTCGTGGGCCTTCCTCGAGCGCGGCAGCCCGCCCGGCGGCGGCCGGAAGGCCACGCCGAGCTCCCCGGCCTCTTCCGCCATCGCCTCCTCCATGGCCACCCACTCGGGCGCCCGGCGGTCGATGGGCGCGGAGCCGGGGGGGCGCAGCTCGAGCGGGCGCCAGCGGATCGACGCCGCCCGGCCCCCGGGCCCGGAGCCCCAACGTTCGAGGAGCCGGGTCACCAGGTACGAGCCGGGGTCCACGTAGTCGAAGACGACCTCGACCCTCACGCCGGAGCCACCCTCCCGTGCCGTTGCATCCGCATCGGGACCGTCCGGGCTTCGTTCGACCATGCTGCACACGCGCCCGGGCGCTCCGGGGTTATGGAGGGCGGCGGCCGGACGCCCCGCGTGGGGGAACGCTCCGTTTCCCGGCCAAGACCTCAAACATCGGGCATTTCGCGGGGAGGATCAATCTCGGCAGGGGGCTTCGTCGCTC
>JBJHBX010000652.1:0-1953 GCA_050485725.1 Gemmatimonadales bacterium
GGGTGACTGGGTCTTCTTCACCTCGTACAACACCGAGCAGGCGCACACCCTTCTCGAGATCGAGGCCTCCCGGAACGACAAGGACTTCATCCTGGCCGTGAACTGGCGGAGGGCCGCAGCGGCGGCGGCGAACGGCGCCGGACGCCAGGTGCCTGGTACCTACCTCCACAACCTCTACGACCCGGGGGCCGGGACCGCCACCTCCCGCGAGCACCAGGGCGTGCGACTCATCCAGCCCTCGGAGCTCCAGGACGCCATGTACTTCCTGCCGACTCCGAAGTCGCCGCACGGCGTCGACATCGACCCGACCGGCGAGTACATCGTGGCCGGCGGCAAGCTCGCCACCGTGATCCCGGTCCACTCGTTTTCGCGGATGCAGCAGGCCATCGCCGACGGCGCCATCGTCGAGACGATCTTCGGGATCCCGGTGCTGGACTACGACGCCACGATCATCGGCGAGGTCCAGAACCCCGGCCTCGGCCCGCTCCACACCGAGTTCGACGGACGCGGCTACGCCTACACCTCGGTCTACATCTCGTCCGAGATCGTCAAGTGGTCGCTCGAGACCTTCGAAGTCGTGGACCGGATCGACGCGTACTACTCCATCGGCCACCTGATGCTGACGCACGGCGACACCCGTGACCCGCAGCCGCGCTACCTGGTCGGGCTCACGAAGACCGCCCGCGACCGCTTCCTCCCGGTGGGGCCCAAGCAGAACCACCCGGCCCAGCTCTACGACGTGTCGGGTGACCGAATGGTCCTTCTCAAGGACTTCCCCACCATCGGCGAGCCCCACTACGCCCAGGGAATCCGGGCCGACCTGATCGCACCGAACACCCGGCGCATCTACGAGCTCTCCGACAACCAGCACCCCCACATCACCCGGCGCCCGGGCGACGCCCGCGTCGAGCGGCAGGGGAACGTGGTCCGGGTCTACATGACGAGCATCCGGAGCCACTTCACCCCCGACAACATCGAGGGGATCGAGGTGGGCGACACCGTCTACTTCCACGTCACGAACCTGGAGCAGGACTGGGACGTGACCCACGGCATCGCGATCATGGGCGCGAACAACGCCGAGATCATCCTGGCGCCGGGCCAGACGAAGACGCTGAAGTGGGTACCGACCCGCACCGGGATCTACCCCTTCTACTGCACGGCCTTCTGCTCGGCGCTCCACCAGGAGATGCAGGGCTACATCCGGGTGTCGGCCCAGGGATCGGGTGTCCCGATCTCCTGGCGGACCGGGACCCGCGGCTCATCGAACTGAACTGACCCCCCGCGCGACCGGGGAGGCGGGCCCACGGCCCCCTCCCCGGCGCCTTCCTCCCTCGGGCCCACGGCCGGAGACCCGACCCATGCGCGCTGACCGCAAGAGCCGCCTCGTCCTGGTGCTCGCGGCACTCCTCCTCCTCCCGGCGTTCATCACGCCGCTCTGGAGCATCGGGCTCGTGGCGCCCCAGTATCCCGACGGGCTCGGGATGCACATCTACGTGCACGACGTGCGCGGTCACGACCGCCACGACCTTCAGAACATCAACATCCTGAACCACTACATCGGGATGCAGGAGATCGTCCCGGAGGAGATCCCCGAGCTCGAGATCATGCCCTGGATCCTGGCCGCGATCATCGCGACCGGCGTGCTGGCCGGGGCGCTGGGCCGGCCCCGCCTCATGGCCGGATGGCTCGTGCTCTTCGTGGCCGCCGGCATCGCGGGCATGGTGGACTTCTACCTCTGGAACATCGACTACGGCCACAACCTGAGCCCCGACGCGCCGATCCGCATCCCGGGCATGACCTACTCGCCCCCCATCATCGGCACGGCACAGCTCCTGAACATCCGGGCGTCGTCGTGGCCGGGACTCGGCACCCTCTTCATCAGCGTCTCGGTGCTGATGTCGACCTGGGCGGTGGTCCGTGCCTTCCGCGGCCCGTCCGGGCGGTCGACGGGCG
>JBJHBX010000653.1:0-1952 GCA_050485725.1 Gemmatimonadales bacterium
GGGCCAGGGCGTCGATCCGGGCCCTGGCATCCCAGGAGACCCTCGACAGGAGCGTCTCGGCCAGGTCGACCCCGGCCAGGTCGGCCAGGGAGCGCGGCGGGCGGCCCCCCGGACCGGGGGCAAAGGGGAAGAGCCAGTCGCCGAGGGTGGCGAGGAGCGTTTCAGCTGAAACGTCGGGCCAGCCCTCGGGGTCGAGGTGGTGGAGGAAGGCGAGCCGGTCCCGGAGCTGCCGGGTCTCGCGGGACCAGGGGAGCGCCTCGAGCCCCGCCCCCCTGAGCCCCTCGGCAAGCGCGTCAGTCACCGCCTCCGGGTCGGGATCGGGGAGGGGGCCGCGGCTCACCTCCACCGCGCCCAGCCTGCGAAGCCGGAGGGCTTCGACCCGCCCGCCCTCGGCGTTCCAGGTCACCCGGTCCTCGAGGCTGACCAGGTGGTCGAGCTCCCGGGCCACCTCTTCCGGTGCCAGCGGGGCCGCCTGGAGGATCCTCGCGTCGGGACCCCGGGCGTCGAGCTCGACGGCAACGAGCCAATCGGTCCCGGCCAGCGTCTGCACCCCGTCGAGTCGCGCACCGCTGCCGCCGGAGAGCAGGTACCGGTCGCCGCCGCGAAGCCGGCCGATCCGGTCGGGAAAGGCGAGTGCCGCGAGGAGCCCGGTCCAGGCGAGGTCGTCCCCGCCCGGGTCGCTCCCGCCGGCGCCGCCGCCCCCCCGCCCGAGCCGCCTTCGCCAGTGATCGGCCTCTCTCCGCGCCCGGGCCAGCGCGCCCCGGTCCAGCACGTGCCCGGCGAGCGGGACCGCGGGGGATCCGCGCCTGCGGAGCGCCTCGACGCGGAGCCTCAGGTCGGCATCGGGGGCGCGCCCCTCGGCGCGAAGGAGGTCCCGGTCGCCGAGAATGGCGGCGAGGTCGCATCCCAGGGGGCCCACCCCAAGCCGCTCGGCCTGCAGAAGAAGGTGCGCCACCCGCGGGTGGGCGCCCAGCTCCGCCATGCGTGCCCCCTCGGGGGTCAGCGCGCCGCCCGGGTCCAGCGCACCGAGCCCCCGGAGAAGCTCGAGGGCCGCCGCGATCCCCGCCTCGGGGGGAGGGTCGAGCCACCGGAGGCGCGCCGGCTCCGCGCCCCAGCGCGCGAGCTCGAGTACCAGCGAGGCCAGGTCGGCCTGGAGAATCTCCGGGGTGCGGTGCGGCACGAGCCCCCGGTCCTCGGCCTCGGTCCAGAGGCGGTGGCAGACGCCCGGGGCGGTGCGCCCGGCGCGGCCCCTCCGCTGATCGGCGGCATCGCGGGTCACCCGCACCGTGTCGAGGCGGGTCATGCCCGAGCCGGGGTCGAAGCGGGGGATGCGCATGAGCCCCGAATCCACGACGACCCGGACCCCCTCGATGGTGAGCGAGGTCTCGGCCACCGCCGAGGCCAGCACCACCTTCCGGCGCCCCGCGGGTGCCGGGGCCAGCGCCCGGTCCTGCACCTCGCGGGGGAGGGTGCCGTGCAGGGTGTGGAGATCCACCTCCTCCGGGAGCGGCTCGAGGGCCTCGGCGGTCCGGCGGATCTCGGCGGCCCCGGGAAGGAAGACGAGGACGTCGCCCTCGTCCTGGTCCAGCGCGCGGTGCACGGCCGATGCCACGGCGGGCTCGATCCAGCCACGGTCATGCGACGCGCGCAGCGGGCGATCGAGCCAGGTGGTTCGTACCGGGAACTGGCGCCCCTCGCTGGCCAGGATCGGGGCCGGGGTGTCATCGCCTCCGAGCAGGCGGGCCACCGGGCCGGCCTCGAGGGTGGCCGACATGACCAGGAGCCGCAGGTCGGGGCGGAAGAGCGCCCGGGCCTCGAGGGCCAGGGCGAGACCCAGGTCGGCGTGCAGGGAGCGTTCGTGGAATTCGTCGAAGAGGATCGCGCCGACGCCCTCGAGCGAGGGGTCGGACTGGAGCATGCGGGTCAGCACCCCCTCGGTGACGACCTCGATC
>JBJHBX010000654.1:0-1950 GCA_050485725.1 Gemmatimonadales bacterium
CGGAAACGAAGGCGTGGCTGGGCACACTCCCCTTCCGGATGGACGTGCGCCCGCTGGGGGGCCACCAGGCGGGGCCCACGCTGATCCTCGTGCACGGCGCACCCACGCTGAACACCCTCTACTGGACCGACGACCGATCCGACGACTTCTGCCGGAAGATGGCCGAGCGCGCCGGGGCGCGGCCCGGAGACGTGGTGGCCTTCGGGCACACGCACGTTCCGTGGCACCGGGAGATCGACGGCGTCCACTTCGTGAACACGGGTTCGGTGGGGAGACCGAAGGATGGCGACTGGCGCGCGGGCTACGTCCTGCTGCAGCTTGGTGACGGCGATGCGACGGTGGAGGTCGTGCGGGTCACGTACGACCTCGAGCGGGCCATGGCGGCCATTCGCGAGAGCACCCTCCCCGACGATTTCGCCACGTACCTCGAATCGGGGGGGAAGCCGGCGGGTTGATCCCGTGGAGGGTGGCCGAACCTGCCGGCCGGCGGACGCTTCCCGATCACCCGACACAGGAGAGACGCGCCTTGGGGCAGAACGACGACCGGTTCCCTGACCTGCCCGACCTCCCCTCCGACGAGGAACTCGGGATCGCGGGACTCGACGAGGAGGAGCTGCTCCGGGAGCTCGAGGACGAACCTTCGCCGGGCGCCCGGCGTGGGCCCCCGGGAGGCGAGGGTGGGGGAGGCGCCGCCATACCTCCCGCCGGCGCCCCGCCCTCGGACCCCGCTCCGCCCGTGGAAAAGGGGTCCGGACCTCCGCCCGGCGGGGCTTGGTGGGTCGGGATCCTCACCCTCGTCGTGCTCCTCGCCGCCGGTCTCCTCGCCAGCGAGCGACGGGCGGTCCCCTCACCGATGCCGGGAAACGCCCCGGACACCGTCTTCTCGTCGGCCCGTGCCATGGTGCATCTCGCGGACCTGGCCCGGGCACCCAGGCCGGTGGGCGCGCCGGAGCACGACCGGGCGCGGGAGCGGATCACGGGCTGGCTCGAGGAGCTGGGCCTCGAGGTCGAGGTGCAGACCTCGATGTCGCTCCGGAGGCGGGCCGATTTCGGGAGCGCGCGGGCCGTGCGGGCCACCACCGTGCGGAACCTGGTCACCCGGATCCCGGGCACCTCCCCGACCGGGGCGATCCTCCTGACCGCCCACTACGACGCGGTGCCCCTCTCGCACGGGGCGGGCGACGACGGGACCGGTGTGGTCGCGATCCTCGAGACGCTCCGGGCGCTCCTGGCCGCCCCCCCCCTCGCGAACGACGTGATCGTGCTCTTCACCGACGCCGAGGAGGTGGGCCTGCTCGGCGCGCGGGCCTTCGTGGAGGAACACCGCTGGATCGACGACGTTCGGATCGTGCTCTCGGCGGAGATGCGGGGGGGCGGGGGCCCGGTCCACATGTTCGAGACCGGTGCGGACAACGGGTGGATCGTGGGGGTGATGCAGGAGGTGGACCCCCGTCCGCTTGCGGGATCCTTCTCGGTCGAGATCTACCGGCGCCTCCCGAACGACACCGACTTCACGCCCTTTCGTGAGGCCGGCTTCCAGGGGCTGAACTTCGCCGCCATCGGCGATGCGTGGATCTACCACCAGCCCACCGACATTCCGGCAAACATCGACGAAGGGACGATCCAGCACATGGGGGAGCGCCTCCTGGCGCTGACCCGGGCGCTCGGGGGCCGGGACCTCTCCGAGGTGCATGCGCCGGACCTGGTCTACGTGACCGTGCGCTTCCTCGGCATCGTCGCCTACCCGCTGGGGCTTGCCTTCCCGATCTCCGGGGCGATTCTCCTGCTCTGGGGCGCCGTCTGCTTCCTCGCCACCCGGCGAGGGGGGCGTGGGGCGGGGATCGTGGTCGGGGCGCTCGTGGCCGTGGGCGTGGGGGGGCTCACCGCGCTGGCCGGGTGGGGGCTCCTCCGGATGCTTCCCCGGTTCCACGGCGAGTTCGGAACGATGAC
>JBJHBX010000655.1:0-1948 GCA_050485725.1 Gemmatimonadales bacterium
CGACCGGAGCCCCGACCCCGACCCTGACCGGAGCCCCGACCCCGGCGCCCCCCCCAGCCCCCTCCGGATTCTCGGGAACCGGGGCGCGAGCGGCATCGACGGGATCGTTTCCACCGCGCTGGGGGTGGCATGGGGAACCGGGGCCGAGGTCACCGCGCTGATCGGCGACCTTGCGCTCGTGCACGACATGAACGGACTGCTCCGGGCCCGGGACCTGGAGCTCGGCGGCGGCGGCGGAGTCTGCCGCGTGCACTTCGTGGTGGTGAACAACGACGGCGGCGGGATCTTCCACCTCCTGCCGGTGCGCGAGCACGAGCCCCACTTCACCCGCTTCCTGGCCACGCCGCACGGCCTCGAGCCCGCGCAGGTGGCGGCGCTCCACGGCCTTCCGCACCGGCGGATCGAGGGGCGGAGTGGCACCCCCGGGTGCGCGGACTCGGCCGCCGGCGCGATCCGCGACGGGATGGCGTGGCTCCGGGCGCAGGAAGGCTCCGCGATCCTCGAGATCCGGACCGATCGAGACGAGAACCGGCGGCGGCACGCTGAGATGGTCGAGCGCGTGCAGACCGCCCTGAACGACCCGAACCCCCTGGCATGATGACCGACGATTCGACGAAGCACGACACCGCTCCCGCCGACGCCCGGCCGCGTCCCACCGCCCCCCGCAACCCCATGGACGAGAAGCGCGCCACCCTTCCGCCCCCGGAGTGGGTCGAGGTGAAGGCGTTCCAGGACATCACCTACCACCACGCCGACGGGGTGGCCCGGATCGCCTTCAACCGCCCCGAGGTCCGGAACGCCTTCCGCCCCGAGACCCTGCTCGAGCTGCAGGAGGCCTTCCGGGACGCCGGCGAGAACCCCGGGATCGGCGTGGTGCTGCTGACCGGGAACGGCCCCGCCGCCGACGGCAAGTACGCCTTCTGCTCGGGCGGGGACCAGCGGGTGCGGGGCGACGAGGGCTACGTGGGAGGCGACGGGCTGCCGCGCCTGAACGTGCTCGAGCTTCAGCGCTACATCCGGAGCATGCCGAAGCCGGTCATTGCCCTCGTGGCCGGGTACGCCATCGGGGGCGGGCACGTGCTCCACGTGATCTGCGACCTGACGATCGCCGCCGACAATGCGGTCTTCGGGCAGACGGGCCCCATGGTCGGAAGCTTCGACGGCGGATTCGGGGCGTCGTACCTGGCCAGCATCGTCGGGCAGAAGAAGGCCCGCGAGATCTGGTACCTCTGCCGCCAGTACGGGGCGCAGGAGGCCTTCGACATGGGCCTCGCGAACAAGGTCGTGCCGGTGGAGGAGCTCGAGGCCGAGGGGTGGGCGTGGGCGCGCGAGATCCTCGACAAGTCGCCCCTTTCGATCCGGCTCCTCAAGAGCGCCTTCAACGCCTCGGTCGACGGGCAGGCCGGCGTGCAGGAGCTGGCCGGAAACGCCACCCTCCTCTTCTACATGACCGAGCAGGCGCAGGAGGCGAAGCGGGCCTACCTCGAGAAGCGGAAGCCGGACTTCCGGAAGTATCCCTGGCTGCCGTGGTGAGGGGTGGGTGAAGCGCGGATGAGGCGCGGGTGAGTCCGGGGCCTCCGGTGCTCCACCGCTGGCTCCTCGCCATTCGCCCCCGCACGCTCCCCGCGGCGGTGGCGCCGGTGGTCGTGGGGGCGGCGCTCGCCGGAACGCACGGGGTCTTTGCCCTCCTCCCGGCGGCGGCGGCGCTCGCGGGTGCGCTCCTGATCCAGGTGGCCACGAACCTCGCCAACGACTACTTCGACTACCTGAAGGGGGGCGACACCGCGGACCGGGTGGGGCCGGTGCGGGTCGTGCAGGCCGGGCTCCTCTCGCCCCAGGCGGTCTGGCGCGCCACCGTCCTCACGCTGGTGGCGGCCACCGGGGTGGGGCTCTACCTGGTCATGGTGGGCGGCTGGCCGATCCTGGTCGTGGGGCTCCTCGCGCTGGG
>JBJHBX010000656.1:0-1945 GCA_050485725.1 Gemmatimonadales bacterium
TGACGAAGGTTCGCGTGCCGGGCCGGTCCTGCTGACCCTGCTCCCCGTCCTGCTCGTGGTGGCCGCGGTCACCGCGGTCGTTGTCTCGAACCCCGGCATCAGGGGGGAGTTCCTGACGGCCTGGGAGCTCTTGTGGGACGGTCGCCCCGAGCCACTCCGCGAATGGCTGCTGGGCTTCGGCCTCTGGGCGCCGGCGGTTTCGGTGCTCCTCCAGGTGGCGACCTCGGTCTTTCCGCCCGGACCCTCGTTCATCCTGGGCATCGCCAACGCCATGGTGTTCGGGCCCGTCTGGGGCGGGCTCCTGACCCTCGGGAGCGCCCTCGTGGCGGCAGCGGTCTGCTTCGGGATCGCCCGGGTGGTGGGTCGGCCGGGGGTCGAGCGGATCGTCTCCGAGGACCGGCTCCGGAAGATGGACCGCTTCATGGCTCGCCGGGGGATGCTTGCGATCTTCCTGGGCCGCCTGATTCCCTTCATCAACCCGGATCTCGTCAGCTACGCCGCCGGCGTGACCGGGATCGGGTGGATCCCCTTCCTCGCGGCGATGGCGGCGGGGACCGTCCCGAGCGTCGTCTTCTACACGACGGTGGGGGCTGCCGCCATCGAGTCCACCGGATGGATCATCCTCGTCGTCGGCATTGCCTCGGTGGTACCCCTCCTGCTCCTGGTGGTCTTCCGCGGCCGCCTCTACCGATGGGATGCGGAGCGCCGCCGCAGACGGGGCGAAACGGACCCGTCCGGAGGCTTGGGCTGAGCCGCTCGATTCCCGGGTTGGGGGCCCCGTGGGATCCTTTCGGTGACTCGGGTGAAAGAGGGCCTCCGACGTGGCGCCTCCGGAACGCCGCCCCCCTCCCCACGAATCCATGGAACCGGAATGGAACTCCTCGGGCTCCATCACCTGACCGCCGTCACGGCGCGCATCCGCGACAACCACGCCTTCTACACCCGGACCCTGGGGATGCGGCTCGTGAAGCGGAGCGTCAACCAGGACGACACCTCCGCCTACCACCTCTTCTACGCCGACGCCATCGGCTCACCCGGGACCGACCTGACCTTCTTCGACTGGTCGGTGCCCCGGGAGCGCCGGGGCACGCACAGCATCGTGCGCACCGGGCTGCGCGTCGCGGACGAGGCGGCGCTGTCGTGGTGGCGGGAACGCCTGGCCGGCGAGGGGCTTCCGGGGGTGGGTGAGCCCATGGAGGTGGCGGGGCGCCCGACCCTCGAGTTCGAGGATGCGGAGGGTCAGCGACTCGCCCTCGTCGTGGACGGCGGTACCGGGGACGAACCGGTGGCCTGGGCCGGGAGCCCGGTGCCGGCCGAACACCAGGTGCGGGGGCTCGGCCCGGTGGTCCTGAGCGTTCCCGATGCCGACCCCACCGCGGAGGTACTCGAGCGGGTCATGGGGATGCGGAGGACCGGGTCCCACGAGGCGCCCGACTCCGCCGGGACCGGACGCGAGGTCGAGGTCCATCGCTGGACGATGGGTGCGGGCGAGGGTCCCCATGCCGAGGTGCACCTGGCGGTGGAGCCCCATCTCCCCCCGGTCCGGCCGGGGGCGGGAGGGGTGCACCACGTGGCCTTCCGGGTGGCGGACGACGCCTACGATGCGTGGGCCGAGCGCCTGAACGGCATGCGCATCCAGAACAGCGGGAAGGTGGATCGCTACTACTTCCGGAGCCTGTATTTCCGGGAGCCGAACGGGATCCTCTTCGAGCTGGCCACCGAAGGGCCGGGGTTCGCGGTGGACGAAGACGTCGAGACGCTGGGAGAGGAGGTGGCGCTCCCCCCCTTCCTGGAGCACCGCCGCGAGGCGATCGTGGCCAACCTCAGGCCCATCGACTGAACCCCGCAACCCCGGGAACCCCCGCGAAATGGATCTTGAACTCGACGGAAAGGTCGCCATCGTCACAGGCGGGAGCCGTGGCATCGGCCGTGGCATCGCCCGGAC
>JBJHBX010000657.1:0-1942 GCA_050485725.1 Gemmatimonadales bacterium
CGTTGAAGGCGCCGACGGCCACGAGCGCCACCGGCCCCGGCACCTCCGAGGGCTCGTCGGGCTCCAGCTGCACGACGAGCCGTTCGTTCTGCGGGAAAAGATCCTCGACCGACCGCACGGCGGGAAGGTTCACGGGAAGAAGCCGTCCAGGGATGCTCCGGGCGCTCCGGATGCGGGCCTCCACCGGTGTGTGGATGCGATGGTAGTGCCGGGGACTCAGGTAGATCGTCAGGAAGCTCCCGCCCTCGAAGCGGGCGCCCTCTTCCGCGTCACCGAGGAGCTTCCCGGCGTCGTAGTCGATCCCCTTGGCCTGAATCAGCCGCGGGCCGCCCCCGGGGGCCGGCGCGATGGGCCCCAAGGCCCCCACGATCCCGTCGACGGGGCTCGCGACCCGGCTCGGCGGCCCGGGCGCGGGCCAGCTTCGTGCGCCCGAGCGGAGGCGCCGGGTGAAGTAGGCGCCGATCGACGGGTAGGCCCCGGGCGGGGCCTCGGCCTCGGCGGTCTCGATCCCGGCCACCCGGGCGAAGGCCCCGATCACCGGCCGGCGCAGGGGGCCCGGCAGGCGCAGCTCCGCGAGCCGGCCGGCGGCGCGGCTCATGGCACCCTGCGGCAGGCGGCGAAGGAGCGCGATCAGGAGCTTCCAGGTCACGACGGCGGCCCCGGGGGGTGGTCGGATGCCGGGTCGGTGGCCGGGTCGGACGCGAGTTCGTGCGCGAGGTCGTACTCCATGTAGCGGGCCGCCTCCCGCGCGGCCGCCTCCCCCTCGAGGCGCGCCACCAGGTGGAGGGCGGCGTCGATCCCCGCCGAGACCCCGGCCGAGGTGACCACGTGGCCGTTGTCGACGAAGCGGATCCCTTCCAGGACCCTGCAGCCGGGCGCGAGTGCGCGGAGCCGGGCGAGGGCGCCGTGCCAGGTCGTGGCCTCGAGCCCCTCCAGGCGTCCGGCAGCGGCAAGGAGGAGCGCCCCCGTGCAGACCGAGAAGAGAATGCCCGGGCGAACCCGCCGAAGGGCCTCGATCAGCTCCACGTCGGCGAGGCCCGTTTCCGAGCTTCCCCCCGGCACCACGAGAATGTCGGGATCGGGGCCCTGGCCCAGGACCCCGGTGGGCTCGACCCGGAGAAATCCCTGGCTCGTGACGGTCCCGGGGCGGGGCGCCACCGCGCCTACCCGGTAACCGGCCGCGGCGAAGACCTGGCCCGGGCCGGCGAAGTCCAGGAGCTCGACCCCCTCTCTCAGAACGAGTTGCACGGTGCGGTTCATGGGGGGAATCTGTGGACTCGGGGCGCGCGGGGGTACCCGTCGACCCCGGGGTTGCTCGGCGACCGCCGGGGGGACCAGTTTCCGTGGGCCCGTTTTCCACACATTCCGGCACTCCGGCACGGCCATGACCCCAGCGGACTCCCCGACGCCTCCCCCTGCCGGGGCCGCCGCGCCCGACGACCGCGTCCAGCGTGCCTGGCGTTTCCTGAATCGCAGCTCGACCCTGCTGATCACGGGGTGCTACCTCCTGATCGTGGGGGTGGGAATGCTCTTCAACCACCGGCGGTATGCCCGGTTCGGGATCGACATCTTCGAGTACGCCGATGTCCTCCACTTTCTCGTGGCGCCCTTCGCCGACGTCCGCATTCTCCTCTTCTCGGCCGCGGCGATCGTCCTGACCCTGTCCGGGTACCTGGTGGACCTGGAGTGGGAGCGACGAAGCCCGAGGTCGCACCGGAGATGGAGCCTGGGCGCAAGCGCACGCCCCTGGTACCGATGGCTCCGGATCGGGAGCTTCTTCGTTCTCCTGGCCGCGATGGCCGATGCCGCCGCGGCCCGCTACGCGCAGCGGGCCGAGGCCGACGTGCGGACCAGGACCGACGTGGTCGTGCGCTTCGCCGACGACGAGGAGCTCCGCGGCAAGCTGATCGGATCGACACGCGACATACTCTTCCTGCTCGAC
>JBJHBX010000658.1:0-1941 GCA_050485725.1 Gemmatimonadales bacterium
CGTGTGCAATGATCCTTGCCGCCAGTCCGGAAGGCGGCTCAGGGCGTGCCTCCCGGAGCCGGCCGATGAATGCGGCCTCGGCAGCGCACTCGGCACACAGGGCCAGGTGCTCGGCCACCTCGGGAGGGGGCGCGGCCGGACCGTGCAGCAGGGGCAGCCGTTCGCGAACCGGTCCGCACGTGTCGGAACCGGTGTTCACGGGGCCACCGTTGGCCATTTCAGGCATCTGCCCACTCCCTCAGCTTGCGAATCCCGTGGAAGTAGTTCACCCGGGCCGCACCCTCCGTCGAGCCCGTGGCCTCAGCCACCTCGCGAAAGCTGAGCCCGTCGTAGAGGCGAAGCCACACGCTCATCCTCTGCTTCTCAGGCAGCCGTTCCATCAGCCTCTTCATCCGTTCGACGTCTCCCTGCACCGCGGCCTGCTCGTCGAGAAGCGGATCGTTGTCCACGACCTCCGCAGCGCTTTCCAGGTCCTGCTCTCCCCGTTTCCGGTCCTGCCTGTAGCGGCCCAGCATCTCGTTCCGGGCAATGGCCAGGAGCCAGGTCCGGAAGGTCGACTCGCCCCGATACTGGGAAAGCGACCTGAGGGCCTTCAGGAACGTGTCCTGCGTCAGGTCCGCAGCCCTGTCCTCGTCGCCCGTGCGCGAGAGCAGAAAGCGGAAGAGGGTCCCCTGGTGCCTCTGCACGAGTTCGGCGAGCGCGTCGGGGTCACCCCCTGACGCCCGTCGCACCAGATCCCGGTCGTCGACCTCGCCGGAAGCGGCGTTCACGATGAAGGGACGTCCAGCAGGGAGCGACCGTTAAACGCATGCCGGACGCCGGCCGTCCGGCCGGGTCGGGGAGCGGAGGGACGCGGGCCCTGCGGAAACTCAGTCGCCGCGCGCCCGCGCGCTGCGTTCGACGCGGCTCCGCAGGTGCTTCGACGGCTTGAAGACCGGAACGTTCCGCGGGGGAACCCGGACGGCGTCGCCGGTCCGCGGGTTCCGCGCCATGCGGGACTTCCGCGCCCGGACCTTGAAGGTGCCGAAACCGCGGATCTCGATGTTCTCCCCCTGGGCCAGGGCCTGCTTCACGGCATTGAGGAACCCGTCCACCACGAGGGCACAGTCCTTCTTCGTCACACCGGGGCCTATGGCCTCCGCCACCTGCTCCACCAGATCCGCCTTCGTCATGCTTCCTCCCGTCGCCGGGCCTCCATGAGGCCGATGAACTGATCGAAGAGATACCGCGAATCGTGCGGTCCGGGCGCCGATTCGGGGTGGTACTGCACCGAGAAGACCGGCAGCTCGGTGTGGCGGAGCCCCTCGACGGTGCCATCGTAGAGGTTCCGGTGCGTGACCCGGAGCGCGGGGGCCCCGGGGATCGTGCCATCCTCCTCCGCGCGAACGGCGAACCCGTGGTTCTGGGAGGTGATCTCGACGGTCTCCCGGTCGAGCGCGCGCACGGGATGGTTTCCCCCGTGATGTCCGAAGGGGAGCTTGTAGGTTTCGCCCCCGAAGGCCCGCGCGATCAGCTGGTGGCCGAGGCAGATCCCGAAGACGGGGACCCCCCGCGCCGAAAGCTGCCGGATCGCCTCCTCGGCCGCCAGGACCACCGCAGGATCCCCGGGACCGTTCGAGATGAAGAACCCGTCGGGCTCCAGCGCGACGAGCGCGTCGACCGAGGTCGTGGCCGGGAGCACCGTGACCCGGCACCCCCGCTCCGAAAGGAGCCTGGGCGAGTGTGCCTTGACACCGAAGTCGAAGGCCGCGACGTGGAAGCGCTCCTCCCCCACCGCGGGGAGAACGTAGCGCTCCCGGGTCGAAACCCCGCACGCCAGGTCCAGCCCCTCCATGACCGGGTGGGCGTGGATACGGCCCAGGACCTCGGCCGGGTCCAGTTCGGCCGGCGCGATCGCTCCGCGCATGGCCCCCTGGGTCCGGATATGCCGGGTAAGGGCGC
>JBJHBX010000659.1:0-1941 GCA_050485725.1 Gemmatimonadales bacterium
CCCCGGCGAGCACCGGGTAGCGGCCCTCGGTCGGGCTCGAGGGCGTCGGGGGCGACGCCGGTGAGCCGCTCCGGCGGTTCCGCGCGATGGTGGCTGGCATGTGCGACATGGGACCTCGGCGTTGGAGGATGGCGGCGGTGGTCCAGCGTGATCGTCAGGCGGCAGCAGCGGTGGCCCTCGGCAGCGGCTGCGGAGGCAGGAGCCCGGGTGGAAAGGCGCCCGGCCGGCGGTGCACCTACGAAACCCCCCGCCAGTCGGCCACCGCCTCGAGCAGGTCGTCGACCGACAGGCCGAGCTCCCGCACCCGCTCCACCGCATCGCGGGCGACCTCGGCGAGGGCGCGGTGCCGAAGCCTCGCGTCCTCGTCGGGTGGGGCGAGGCTCACGAAGGTGCCTTCGCCGGGGCGGGTCGCGGCCACGCCCAGGCGCTCGAGCTCCTCGTAGGCCCGCTCGACGGTGCGGGGGCTCGTGCCCAGCGCCACCGCCAGCTCCCGCGTGGTGGGGAGCCGGGCGCCGCTCGGAATCGTGTCATCGACCACTTCCTGCCACAGGTGCTCGACGAGGCGGGCCGAGAGCGGTTCGCCCGAGGGGTGCGAAAGGGCGTCGCGGAGGCGGCGGGCAACGCCTTCGACGGACATGCGCGCTCCGGGTCCGGGTGGGCTCGGGGAGACGGGCGTCGTCCCCTCCCCAACATACGGTCGGGGAGGGGACAATGTTCAACCCGTGTCGGGCGAGCACGGACCAAGACCAGCGGGCGGCGCCGGGCTCGGCGGGGAGGCCCGGCGCCCCGGGTGTGTCAGCTCGCCGCCGGAGGACCCGCCTTCCCCGACCCCCCGCTCCGGGTGCCGAACCAG
The DNA here is from genome assembly GCA_050485725.1 of Gemmatimonadales bacterium. GTDB lineage: Bacteria > Gemmatimonadota > Gemmatimonadetes > Longimicrobiales > Gaopeijiaceae > SKNW01. The sequence continues at coordinate 854 of JBJHBX010000659.1, forward strand.
ACCACGCCGCCGACGAAGCCGGCGATCAGCAGGTACGAGACGATCGATGCGGGGTCGAGGGGAATCGACTGGAGCACTTCGGCAAAGGTGAGCCCGTCGTCCACCGACGAATCACGGGCCTGGAGAAGCGAAACGATGGCGTACATGGAACCCTCCCGGGGATCCGGATGTGAGGTCCGCCCCGCCGGACGCGCGCCCGGCATGGGGTCGGAACGGGGCCGCTGCAGGGCGCAGCGGCGATCGGTCCGTCAGCTGGCGCTGCGGTCCGCGGGAGGGGGAGGGAGGCTGGTGCGAAGGGGGGAGAGCGGCGTGCCCCCCGGGTGTCCGGAGGGGGATGCGTCCGGGCGGGCGCCGTCGGCCTGGAGGAGGCGCGCGGGCTCCACCGGGGCCCGGACCGCGCGGAAGGGTCCGGCGGCGGGTCCGTCGAGTGCGACCTGGAAGATCCCGCCGGCGGTGGTCGCCGTGACGGGGGCGGGCGCCGCCCGCTCCAGCAGGCCGATGGCCCGTTCGCTCCATGCCCCCGAGGCCGACTCGAGGCCGACCGCGTCCGGCGCCCGGGCCCCCGAAAGGACCAGGACCAGGAGAAGGGCGACGAGCCCGCGTGGGGCCGTCCGGCGCAGGGACCCGCTGAGCATCATGCCGAAGGGATCGCGGCGCCGGACCCCGGCGTCAATGCCCCCCGGAGCCGGGGGTGACGGCACGCGGCCGTGCGGGCCCGGGGAGCCAGATGGCGCGGGGCCGGGGACCCCGGCCGATGCGAGTGCGAGGCCGCGCGGAACCGCGGCTGGGCCGATGCGCGCGCGGGGCCGCGCGGAACCGAGGCTGGGCGGAGGCGGCCCCAGGGGCAACGGCGGGCGGGGGCGGTGGATGCCCTGGGTGCCGGGGAACAGGGCGGAAGCGGGCCCGGGGAGCCAGGTGGGCGCGGGCCCGGGGACCCCGGCGGCTCCGCCCCCTCAGCTCGCGTCGACGATCCGCTGCGCGTCCTCGGCCGACATGTAGGGGTTCTCGTGGTCGATCCCGAGGGCGTCGCACATGACGCCGTAGAGGTCGGTGTTGTGGATCACGCCCAGGTTGCCGGGCTCGATTCC
>JBJHBX010000660.1:0-1938 GCA_050485725.1 Gemmatimonadales bacterium
GCCTCGCGCCGCAGGCCGGAAGGACCCGGGAGACGGTATTCAAGCACCTCCGAGCGACCCTCTCCCGGCCCCTCGCCGCGGTCGGCGGCCACCGCCCAGACCCGGATCCTGCTCCCGGGGGGCGCAACCCAGGACGCCGTCCGGACCACCGGACGGATCACGAGGCGGCTTCTTCCGTCGACCCCGGTCCGGTCGGCGAGCCCCACCGGCTCTCCCTGGCCCGTCAGGACCTCGATCCGGAGTTCCACCCAGTCGAGGCCCCAGTCGTCTTCCGCCTCGACCCGGAGGGGAAGGAGCCCGTCTGCGGGGAGCTCTGTCCCGTCGGGAGGGCCTTCGATCGTGACCACGGGGGGGCGATCGGGCTCGATCTCGACGGAGAGGTCGGAGGGGAGCCTGTGGCCCCCCGGGACGTTCCCCTCGACCTCCCAGCGCACGACCGTGGACCGGCGGGGTCTCCAGGTTCCCTCGAAGCCATCATTCGAAAGCGCGAACTCGGCCGCCACCTGGCCCCCGTCCAGTTCCCGGAGCGCCATGGATTCGGCGACCCCCATCAGTCGGCCGGACAGGCGGAGCTCGGTACCTGCCGGAAGGGTCAGCGCCTGGGGCGGATGGTCCCGGCGCTCCGGGGCGAGCCCGGTCCACGGCGGAAAGCGCAGTTCCAGCGCGAAGCGATCCAACAGGAGGGGGTCCAGCGGCCGAAGCTCGAAGGCGGGCGAAACGCTGCCGTCGTCCCCCTCGACGCGGTAGCGGGTCGGCCCGGTCACGGGGCCCGTCCAGGCCGCGGCCTCTCCCATGTGCGCCTCGAGCGTCCGACGCACCGGAACGGTGCCAGGCGCCTCCAGGTGCAGGATCACCTGCCGTCGGCCGGGCGCGACGACGGAGACGAGGACCGAATCCCCCCGGGCCACCTCGGCGTGCCCGGGGTGGACCGAGATCGGCGGGAGGGGACCGGGGTTCAGCACGCCGACCGGTCGCACCAGTCCGCCCCACGCATCGACCGAACGTCCGGGGCTTGCCGCGAGGAGCACGAGGGAGAGGAGTGCGACGCCTCCCGCAGCCGCGGCGCCGGCCCGGAGCATGGCCGCCGCGTCCGCCTCGGACCCGCGGGCCAGCCGCGACGGGGGGCCCGAGAGCACGGGAGCAATCGCTTCCGCCCCCCGTTCGACCAGGGCGACCGAGCCTCCCCCGGGAACGGTGGCCTCCAGTTCGAGCTGGGCCCGGATCCTTCCCCGGGGAAGCCCCGCCGTGGCCTCCATGTCACGCACCACGCGCTCTTCCTGGAAGCGGCGCCACGCAAGCCGTACGGTCCACGCCGCGGCGAGGGCTGCGCCCAGGGCGGCCACGGTCGCGAGCATCAGGGGAACCGACGAGCCGGGGCGCCATCCACCGGCACCCGCAACGATCCATGCCAGGGGAAGCGCGGCTCCGCCGACGCCGGCCGCCAGCAGGAAGGCGGCGATGCCGCTTCGGCGGAGCAGGTGCCTCCTGCATGCCGCGACCCGGCGGGCCGCCGGTTCGGGAGCGCCCGCACTCATGCGTCCATCACCCTCACGGGGCCCTCCGGGTCAGCGCGTAGACGAAGAGGTTCACCCCCATGCCGAGGGCCGCCTCGCGCAGCGACGCCGGGAGGTCGTGCACCTCCGGGTCTTCCCAACCGTTCCCGAGGTCGGTCTCGTGGCTGTAGAAGACGACGAGCCTTCCCTCGAGGTACATGCCGTAGCCACGGGGCGGGTTTCCATCGTGTTCGTGGATCTTCGGGATTCCCTCCGGAAACGCGTTCACGATCCGATAGATCGGGTGGTCCGGCGGGAGCTCCACCAGCTCCGACCCGGGAAGCAGGAGCGCCATCTCGCGGCGGAACGCGGGGTCGAGCCCGTAGTTGTCGTCGGCGTGGAGGAAGCCGCCGCTCAGGAGCCACTGCCTCAGGGCGATGCGTTC
>JBJHBX010000661.1:0-1932 GCA_050485725.1 Gemmatimonadales bacterium
GGCGAGCCCGGGCCGCGGTGATCGGGATGTCGGAACACGAGGTCATGACGCTGGCTTCGATCGTCCAGGCCGAGGCAGCGCATCTGTCCGAGATGCCGACCATCGCCGGCGTCTTTCACAACCGCCTCCGCATCGGCATGCCCCTCCAGGCCGATCCCACGGTGCAGTACGCGCTGGGCGAGCGACGCAGCCGGCTCCTCTACGCGGACATCGACTCGGTGGCGGACGACCCGTACAACACCTATACGCGGGCGGGGCTCCCCCCCGGTCCGATCGGCGCGGCCGGCGAGCATGCCATCGAGGCGGTCCTGAGCCCGGCGGCGGTCGGGTACCTGTATTTCGTGGCCCGCCCGGACGGCACGCACATCTTCACCTCGAGCCTGGAGGAGCACAACCGGGCCCGAGTCGAGGCGCGCCGCGAGTGGGATGCACTCGAGGCCCGGAACCGGAACGGCGGGTAGACCCCTTCGCGGAGGACGACCTTCGCATGTCCAGTCCACGGCCCGAGGGTGACCGCAGGGCGTGGGATCGCCTCAGGCTCATCGTCCTGACCGACGCTGGCCTGGCCGCCCCGCGCCCACTGCTCGAGGTGGTCGATGCCGCCCTCGCAGCCGGCGCCCCTGCCCTCCAGCTGCGGGACAAGGGGCTGGGCGCCCGGGAGCTCGCGGAGCTCGGATCCGCCCTCCGCGCACGGACCCGGGATCACGGCGCGCTCCTCTTCGTGAACGACCGCGTGGATGTCGCCCTGGCCGTGGGCGCGGACGGGGTGCACCTCGGCCCCGAGGATCTTCCGGTCTCCGCAGTTCGCTCCGTCACCCCCCCGACCTTCCTGATCGGCTACTCCACCGACCAGCCGGAAGAGGCTCGCACCGCCGTCCGCGACGGCGCCAACTACATCGGCTGCGGAGCCGTGTGGCCCACCGGCACGAAGGCCGACGCGGGATCCGCCATCGGCCCCGAGGGGCTGGCCGCCGTGGCCGGTTCCGTCCCCGTTCCCGTCGTCGGCATCGGTGGGGTGACTGCCGAACGCATCTCCCTCCTCGGAAGTACGGGGGCCGCCGGGGTGGCCGTGGTCGGGGCCGTCATGGGAGCGGAGGATCCGGGGCAGGCCGTGCAGACCCTGCTCGAAGCGGTATCCACGGCCCTCCGGTAAGGGCCAGCCGCACGCTCCCCGGGCAGACGCGAAAGCGGCCCGGCCGCATCGTGTCATGATGCTTCCGGGCCGCTCGCGTACGAAGGCCGGCGACGACGTACTCTCCCACCGGGTCCCCCCGGCAGTACCATCCGCGCAGCGGGGCTTAACGGCCGTGTTCGGGATGGGAACGGGTGTGTCCCCCGCGCTATTGTCACCGACCATCGGTCGGTCGCGAGAGGGTGCGTGGCTCGAGACCCATCACGGGCCTCCGCTCGCACCCCTCGCCCTCGTTCGTGAGGTTCAGGGAGTCCTGCCTTCGAGAGTGCACCTCCGGTCCGTCGCACCCACCGGCCCGCTCCGTTCCGGAGGCCCCTTGCCCCCTTCCCTTCGCGCCCGGCCGTGTCCCGGCCTATCGTTCCTGGTCCTGCGTCCTGCGTTCTGGTGTGTCCTGCTACCTGAGTGCCAGACCGGCAGGGGCGCCGGTCAAGCCTCTCGGGGGATTAGTACGGCTCGGCTGCACGTGTCACCACGCTTCCACCTGCCGCCTATCAACGTAGTCGTCTCCTACGCCCCTTCCGAGGGTTTACACCCTGGGAGTGCTCATCTTGGGGTGGGCTTCCCACTTAGATGCTTTCAGCGGTTATCCCGTCCCGACGTCGCTACCCGGCGATGCCGCTGGCGCGACAACCGGTACACGAGCGGTCGGTCCGTCCCGGTCCTCTCGTACTAGGGACGGCTCCCCTCAACACTCCAACGCCCACGACGGATACAGACCGAACTGTCTCACGACGTTCTGA
>JBJHBX010000662.1:0-1929 GCA_050485725.1 Gemmatimonadales bacterium
TGTCAGTGCCAACCCTGCCCTTCCCGTTGCCGTGATCGGGGCCGGCCCCGTCGGCCTCGCGGCAGCGGCCCACCTGGCCCGGGCGGGCGAGCGCTTCGTGGTGTTCGAGGCCGGGGCGGCGGTGGGTTCCGGCGTTCGCGCCTGGGGACATGTCCGCCTCTTCTCGCCCTGGCGCTACCTGGTGGACCCGGTGGCGCGCGAGCTGCTCGAGGAGGTAGCCTGGACCCGGCCCCCCGACGAAGTGCTCCCGACGGGACATGAGCTCGTCGAGCGGTACCTCGAGCCCCTCGCCTCGCATCCCTCCATCGCACCTCACCTCCTGCTGGGCCGGGCGGTCGACGGCGTGACGCGCCTCGGCCTCGACAAGGTCCAGGGAGCCGGCCGGGACGCCGCCCCCTTCGAGCTCCGCTTCAGCGATACCGCGGGGCGACCGGGGTCAATCCTGGCCCGCGCCGTGATCGACGCCTCGGGCACCTGGCACGGACCGAACCCGGCGGGGGCCGGCGGGCTCCCGGCGCCGGGCGAAGCGGATCAGCGGGGCCGCATCCACTACGGGATCCCCGACGTGACCTGCACGGAGCGGGAGGCATTCGCCGGGCGGCACACCCTCGTCCTCGGAAGCGGCCACTCCGCCTTCCAGGCCGTGCTCGAGCTCGACAGGCTGGCCGAGACCGTGCCGGGCACCCGGATCACCTGGGCGATCCGCCGAGAGGAGGCAGGCCACCTCTTCGGGGGCGGAACGCGCGACGCCCTCCCCGCCCGCGGGCGCCTCGGGAGCCGCATCCGGAACCGCGTCGAGCGCGGCCGGGTCCGTCTCGTGACCGGGTTCCGGACCGCCGCCTTCGAGGACGAAGGCCGGACCCTCCGCGTGGTCGGCACCGACGGACGTGTGCTGGACGGGGTGGACCGGGTCATCGCGGCCACCGGGTTCCGCCCCGACCCGGCGCTGCTCCGGGAGCTCCGCGTCGAGCTCGACTCCTGGCTCGAGGCACCCGTTCGCCTCGCCCCCCTCATTGACCCGAACGTGCACAGCTGCGGGACGGTCTACCCCCACGGATACGAGGAGCTCAGGCACCCCGAGAAGGACCTCTTCGTGGTGGGGATGAAGAGCTACGGACGCGCTCCCACCTTCCTGCTCCTGACCGGCTACGAGCAGGTTCGTTCGGTGGTGGCAGCGCTCGCCGGCGACCTCGATGGGGCGCGCGATGTTCGCCTCGTGCTCCCGGAAACCGGCGTCTGCGCCACCGAGCCTTCATCGGAAGGCTGGCCGGTTGGGACCGTTGGCCCCGCGGCCTGCTGCGGCTGACGCCGGGCGGGGGCCGCCCGCGCCAAGCTCTTCTTCTGCAGTCACTTGCATCGCATCGCGGTGAACCTTGCGCGAACCCGATAACCCATAATACTTTGCATATGCACAGAATACTTGCCGTGAACCGCGCCCTTTCCCCGGCCCATGCGCACCCCGAACACCCCCGGAAGCTTCCTTCGGCACCCCACGAGCCTGATCCTGGCCACCCCCGGATCGGTACGGGTGCTGCGTGAGCTTCTCGAGGCCGAGGCCCCCCTCTCGGTGTCGAACCTGGCCGGTCGCACGGGGCTCAGCACACAGGGGGTCAGGAACACGCTCGGGGGGCTTCGGGCCGCCGGCATCGTGGAGGAGCTGGGCGAAGGGCGGAGTCGCCTCTACCGCCCCGACGTCGGGCATCCCCTCTACCTGCCGCTGGGCACCCTCTTCCACGCCGAGCGGGAGCGCTTCGAAACGGTGATCGATGCGCTCGAGACCGCCATCGGCAACCTGGTGCCGGCCCCCCTCGGGGCATGGATCTACGGAAGCGTGGCGAGGGGAGATGACGGCCCCGAGGCCGACCTCGAGCTGGCCCTCGTGGCCGCCGACGACGACGCCGAGACCCCGGTCGAACGCCTCCGCGAGGT
>JBJHBX010000663.1:0-1929 GCA_050485725.1 Gemmatimonadales bacterium
CCCTCGACATTCGCCCCGTGGATCCCCCGGAGCTGGTCGATCCGGCGCCTTCGCCTCCGCTGAGACACGCCTGGTTCCGGACCACGGGGCCCCTCCCCGACGATCCCCTGATGCACCAGGCGGCGCTTGCCTACGCCTCGGACTACGGGCTCCTGGCCACCGTTCTCCAGCCCCACGCGCTCTCGATTCGCGACCCGAAGCTCCAGGTCGCGTCGCTCGACCACGCCCTCTGGTTCCACCGGCCCTTCCGGGCCGACGAGTGGCTCCTCTACGAGGTCGATTCGCCGGTTGCGGCGGGGGCCCGGGGGTTCGCGCGAGGGCGTGTCTTCACCCGCCAAGGGACACTCGTGGCCTCGTCGGCGCAGGAGGGGCTGACGCGGCTGAAGCGGGGGTAGGCGGTCTGCCGGCCGGATCCCGCGCGGCCGCAGCCGCAACCCCGCCAACTCCGGGTCCCGCGCGGCCGCTGGCACGCTCCGTCGTCGAAGGGACGACAAACCCCGCCACCGGTCCTGCATCGGGCCAACGATGGCACCGTCCGTCTCACGGGGGACGACGCAGTGTGCCAACGCTCCGAAAGGGGGGTCCGAATGCGGCGCGCGTCATCCTGGTGCCCTCGCTACCCTCGGGGCACGATGATCGCCTTCGTGACCCGGAGCGCCTCCACGTCGCGGAGCGCCTGCTCGGCCTGGTCGAGGCCGTAGCGGCCCCCGATCACGGCCTCGAAGGGGAGGGCGTCGCCGTGCCGGGCGAGCATCCTCAGCGCGCCCACGAGGTGGTGGAAGTCGGTCCCCCACTGTCCGCGAAGATCGACGTGCTTCCGGTTGAGCTGCGCGTGGGGGTTGATCGGCACGGGGCCGGCGTCGGTGTAGTGGCCTGCCACGACGAAGGTCCCCCCGTCGCGGACAATGTCCAGCCCCTCGGGTATCGCGGCAGGGTTCCCCGCCGCCTCGATGACCACGTCGGCGCCCCGTCCCCCGGTGGCATCGAGGACCGCCATGCGCCGGAAGGCCGCGTCCTGCGCCGACAGATCCAGGACCTGGTCCACCCCGAAGTGCGCTGCCAGGTCGAGGCGGGCCCGCGGGGCGCCGACCACGATGACCCGCCCCGCGCCCCGGAGGTGGGAGAAGGCGGCTGCGGCGAGCCCCACCGGCCCCGCTCCCTGCACGACCACGGTGTCGCCCATGGCCAGCCCGCTCCGCTCCACCGCGGCGAAGCCGGTGAAGAGCCCGCATCCTCCCCCGATGAAGCGCTCCGCATCCACCCCCTCGGGAAGCTTCAGGACCCTGACCCCGGCACGAAGCAGGATCGCCTCGCTCCACCCCCCCAGGAGTCCCTCCGATGCGGGGAAGGTGATCCCGTAGACCTGGCGCGACGGACATCGGTTCGGCTGCCGCGCCACCGTGCACTGGTAGCAGGCGTGGCAGGTGCCGTGCACGTCGAGGAAGGTGGCCAGGTCTCCGGCTGCGAGGGGGGCCCCGAGGGCGTCGCGGGTCACGCCGTTCGACTCGGCTACCCGCCCCACGCTGACGTGCCCGGGAATGATGGGGTAGGGGACCCCCGCGAGGCGGCCGTGCCAGAGGTGCACGTCGGTGCCGCAGACCTCGCTGGCCACGGTCTCGAGTAGGAGCTCGCCAGGTGCCGGCTCAGGTCGGGCAAGGCGCTCCACCCGGAGGGGCTCTCCGGGGGCGGTCATCAGCACGGCGCGAACGGTCGAGGCGGGCATCGGGGTGCACGGGGCGGAGGGATAGGGGGCGCACGGCCTTGCAGGCTCGCCCTGCCTGGGGCGACAGGGTGCAGCTGCCGTCCGGCGACGCATTGGCGGAGGCCGACGTTACGGCGTGGGGTCTCCCCGCGTCCAGAGCCGCAGCGGCTCCACCTCGTCCGGGTCCACTTGCGCCGGGCGCACCCGCCTCGTCAACTGGAGCGGAC
>JBJHBX010000664.1:0-1927 GCA_050485725.1 Gemmatimonadales bacterium
CCGCGGAGGCACGTCGGCCCCGGAGGCGCTCCCCGACGCGACCTTCACGTCGAAGACCGGGAGGCCGCCCGCCAGCGCGGCAAGGGTGGCGGCGAGCACCCGCTCCGCGAGGATGCGCTGGGCATCGACGAGGCGGGGCACCGCGTGCGCCGGAATCCAGCCGGCTTCCGCGGCGAAGTCGGCGTGCAGGGTTTCGAGCCAGGCGACCGCATCGGGGTGGAGCACGAAGAACTCGTGCAGGCCGTGGTGCGGGCAGGCCGCGACGAGGTCGCTCGAGGAGGTGTGGATACGCAGCACCCCCTCCTCCTGGTGGTTCCCCGAGAGGATCTCGAAGTGGATGCGCGGGTCGCCCCGCCAGAGCCCACGGTAGGCCTCGCGGAGGACGCCCCGGACCAGGTCGGGCCTCACCGTGGGCCCGGAGCCGTCCGGGAGAACGGAGCCCTCGGGTGCCTCCAGCAGGTTCCGGAGGTGGCCGCATCCCACGTGAACGGGCTCCACGAGGGCCTCGAGCAGGCGGGCGCGAAGGCCTGGCGGAGGGTCCAGCACGAGCGCGTTCGGCGCCTGCGGCGTTCCCAGCCCATCCCCTCGCTCAGCGGCGCCGAAGGATCCGTGCAGCGCTGCGACCGCCGGCGAATCGGAGTGGAAGTAGAAGTCCCCGAAGTGGTCCAGGTAGGCCTCGAAGAGCCTCGCCTGCTCGATCCCGGAGAGCCGAATCCCCCGCACCTGCTCGAGGGCGGCGAGCAGGACCACGAGCAGGCCGGCGTTTCCGCCCGGGGCGCCGATCACGCAGTCGTGTCTTCGCCCGTCCACGCATCCCACGGCGAGCGTTCCCCTGAGCGCCTCAAGGGGGAGGACGCGGGCATGGGGGAGCATGTCCTGGAGGTGCGACGCCACGGTGCGCTCGAAGAGGGTGGTCACGTCGGGCTTCCCGCCCCGACGGGATGCCGTGCATCCGGCTCCCCGACACCCGCGTCCGACGGGAGGGCGGAGGCCCGGCGGGCCTGGAGCGCCGCCACGGCATGCGAGACCTCGTGGTGGAACCGGTCCCTTCCGATCCGCTCTTCGAGCCCCGCCCGCCGCAGCTTCTCCATGACGGGCCAGCGCACCCCGGCGAACCATGGCTCGATCCCATGCGAGGCCAGGTCGCCCAGGATCTCTCCGAGTTCGTGGAGCGCGGTGGAGTCGACGCCGTTCACCGCGTGGAAATCCAGGACCAGGTCCCGGGGCACGGGATGCGAGACGGCCACGAGCTGCACCCGCTCGCGGACGAACTCCGCGTTCGCGAAGGTGAGCCCCGAATCGATGCGGAAGACCGTGACGCCGTCGAAGAGTTCGGCCTCGGGGTGATGCCGGATGTTCAGCCAGGTCTCGGAGTCGGGCATGCGACCGCACACCGCCACCGGAGGCCGCGAGTTCGCGTAGACGAGGGCCGCGAGCGAGGCCAGGACCCCCACGACGATCCCCTGCTCGATCCCGACGAAGAGTGTCGCGGCGAAGGTGAGCCCCATGAGGGCCAGGTCCCGCCGGTCCGCGTGCCAGAGGTGCACCGCCTCCTTCCAGTTCACGAGGTTCGCCACCGCCACCATCACGATGGCAGCGAGGGCGGCGTTCGGCAGTGACCGGAAGAGCCCGGTCAGCAGGAGCAGCGTCAGCCCGATGATGCCGGCCGCGACCAGGGTCGCGACGGTGCTCCGGGCGCCGGCCTGGTCGTTCACCGCGGTGCGCGAGAACCCGCCGGTGGTTGGGAAGGCGCGGAAGAAGGCGCCCACGATGTTGGCGAGTCCCAGCGCGGCGAGCTCCTGGTTCGCGTTCAGCCCGTAGCGGTGGCGGGTCGCGTAGACCTTCGCCACCGCGATGGACTCCATGAAGCCCACGAGGGCGATCGTGAGCGCCACGGGGAGGAGCGCCCACGCCGCCGCCAGGTCGA
>JBJHBX010000665.1:0-1926 GCA_050485725.1 Gemmatimonadales bacterium
TGCGCGAGCCCTCGCTTCCGGACCGGCCGGGCGTCGACACGCACTTCGTGGGCCCGCTCTCGATCGCGGCCTTCGACCTCGTCGGAGGCGCCAGCTGGACCGGGCCGCCGGTTCCCATCGAGAACGAGATCGGTGCAGCCGGATCGCGCGACGTGCACTGGCGGCAGGCAGTCTTCTTCGACGAGCTGATGACCCCCCTCCTCGTGCCCGGTCGACCGAACCCACTCAGCCGCGTCACGGTAGCCTCGCTCGGCGACCTGGGGTACGAGGTCCGCGAGGACGCCGCCGACCCGTACCTCCTTCCCGGGGCCCTCGGCATCGACGATCCCGCTCGCACCCGTGGTCCGGAACCCTACCGGATCCATCACCTGAATCGTCGGCTCCCCCTGCACGTACTGGATGGAGAAGGCCAACTCGTCCATTCCCGCCCAGGCTTCCCATGATCCGCCCGCGACTCCCCCGTCTCCTCCTCCGCCACGCCGCCCTCGGGCTCGCGCTCGCCATGCTTTGTGCCGCAGGCCCTTGGGCGGCCGAGGCGAAGGCGCAGCAGCGTCTCACGCTGGACGAAGCCATCGAGCTGGCCCTGGCCTACAACCCCGGCTTCCTGGCCACACGGAACGAGCTCACGGCGGCCGATCTCGAGGTGCGCTCCACCACCGGGAACCTTTTCCTTCCCAGCGTCGGGGCGAGTTCCGGCTTCTCATGGCAGGGCGCGGGCGAAGAACGGATCGGCGGGCTCACCGCCGGCCAGCTCGGCGTCGGCGGCCAGCCCTCGGTCCTCTTCTCGAGCTACTCGCTGGGGCTGAACTACGCCCTCTCGGGCACGTCGCTTCGCGCACCCGCCCTTGCCCGCGCCACGCGCGAGGCCACGGCGGCCCGGGGGAGCCGCGCCGAATCCGACCTCGTGCTGCGCGTGACCCAGGCCTACCTGGACTTCTCGCGGCAGGAAGAGGCGCTGGGCCTCGCACGACGCCAGATGGAGCGGGCCGAGGCCAACCTGAACCTGGCCCGGGGGCTCGCCGACGTGGGGTCGGCCACACCGCTCGAGGCGATGCAGGCCGAGATCCAGGTGGGGCGCGCCCGGGTCGCGCTTCTCCAGGCGGAGCAGGGGATCCGCACGTCGAGGCTCACCCTTCTCCGCGTCATCGGCCTGGATCGCGACCGGAACATCGTGCCGGGGTCACGCCTCGCGCTGGACCCGATGCCGTGGAGCGAGGAGGAGCTTCTCGAGCTGGCACGCCGGTCCGCGCCGGAGCTCGAGAATCTCCGCGCGTCGGTCACGCTTGCCCAGCGCCGGATCGGAAGCGCCCGCGCCGCCTACCTTCCCTCGCTCCAGCTCCAGGCCGGATGGAGCGGATTCACCCGGCGCACCACCGACGAGTCGTTCATCATCGGGCAGCTCGAGCGCCAGTCCGAGCAGACCGTGGCCCAGTGCGAGTTCCAGAACGAGATCTTCCGCCGGCTCGCCGAGCCCTTCCCCGCGCAGGACTGCACCGAGTTCGCGATTACCCCGGGCCAGATCGCCGGCGCGCTGGACCGGAACCGGGAGTTCCCCTTCCAGTTCACGCGGCAGCCCCCGTCGGCCTCGATCTCGCTCTCGATTCCGATCTTCCAGGGGCTCGACCGCCGCCGCATGGTCGAGACGGCGCGACTCGAGGAGGAGAGTGCCCGGCTCCGGCTGCAGGAGGCCGAGCAGGCGCTTCTCGCGGATGTCGCCGCCCTCTTCGCCTCGGTGCGGACGGAGCGCGCGCTCGCCGAGCTCGAGGAGCGGAACCGCGAGGTGGCCGAGGCCCAGCTCCGGCTGGCCCGGGGCGAGTTCGAGGTGGGTACGGGCACCTTCCTGCAGGTGGCCGAGGCCGAGACGGTGGCCGCGCAGGCCGACCGGGATCACCTCGAGGCCATCTTCCGGTTCCATGACGCGGTCGC
>JBJHBX010000666.1:0-1922 GCA_050485725.1 Gemmatimonadales bacterium
CGTAACGGACAGCCCCAGCAGTTGCCGAGCCCCGGTTCGCCGCTGCGTTACGGCAGAGATTTCCAAGGGTTACGACACAGCCCCGAAAACCGGTACGACGAAGGTTTCGAAGTCACACAGCTTCGCTCGGGGAGTCAGGAAATTACCGGATCAGGTTTCGGGGGTCACCTCACCTTCTCTTCCACCCGGACCTCTGGCGCCGGTGACTTCGGCCGAAGCAGCCCCCGGTGGAGACGGGCGCTTCGGTCCCCCTGCACTTCAGCCGTGGTCCTCGCCTCCGAAGACCTGGCGGAAGGCCGAAGCACCGTCCTGCGAGCCGAGCATGACCAGCCGGGATCCTGCGGGCAACACGGTTCCGGCCCCCGGTGTCTGGATCAGGCTCCGGTCGGCCTCGAGGGCGATGACGGTGAGCCCGGTCTCCGCGCCGATACCGCTCGCTCCCAGCGTCTTTCCCGCGAGCGATCCGGGGGTGGGCAGCTCGAGGAGCTCGACCCCCTCCCCAAGCAGGACCAGCGAGCGCCCGCGGGCCAGCGCGGTGACCGTCTCGACCCCCAGGGAATCGTACGAGAGGACCAGGTCAGCACCCGCTCTCCGGATCGAGGCAATGTTCCGCTGGTGCGTGACCCGACTCACGATGCGCAGATCGGGGTTCAGGCGTCGACAGTAGACCGCGAGGTAGACGTTGGTGGCATCGTCGTTCGTGGTCAGCAGAACCGCCGGCGCGTCGCGGAGCCCCGCGCTTTCGAGAAGGCTCCGGTTGGCCGCATCCCCCACGAACACCTCGTCGGCGACATCCTTCCAGCGCTCGGCCAGGGTCGCGCTCTTCTCGATCAGGTGCACCGGAACCCCCCTTCTCCGGAGAGCCCGGGTCGCGGAGCGTCCGACCTTGCCACCGCCGATCACGAGCACCGGATTCCAGTTCGTGTCGTAGATGTAGAGGAGCTCGTTCAGCTCGGCCATCTGCGCCTCGGTCCCGACCACAACCGGCATGCACTGGTCCGAGAGGCGGTAATCGGCGCGCACCGGCCTGAGCTCTGCATGTTCCCAGACGCCCACGATGGAGATCCCGAGGGACTCCCGAAGCGCCGTCTCGCGCACGGTCTTTCCGGCCAGCGGGGTGTTCTGCACCGGGAACTCCGCCACGACGAGGTCCCGGACCCGCCCGATCTCGTGCACCTCCGCATGCCCGGCGTTGATCCGTCCCGCGAGCTGCTCACCCAGCTGGCGACGGAGCGGCAGCACGTGTGTGGCACCGGCCAGCTCCAGGACGTCGACGGAGTCCTCGGACGAGGCCACGGCGGCGATCGGCACCTGGTCGCTGACGTCCCGTACGGTCAGGACGATGTTCGTGTTCGTTACATCGTCCATGTTGGCCAGGACCAGGCATGCTCGCTCCACGTGGGCTCGCTCGTAGGTGTCGATGGCATCCACGTCACCGGTGAGGATGGAATGCCCGTCCGACGCGCGCCGAGCCGCCCGCTCGGGGTCGGGCTCGATGACGAGATACCGGATGCCGAACCCCTCCAGCCGCCGGACCAGGCCCGGCACGAGCGAGTCGTCGCCCACGATGATCACGTGCCCTTCCATGTCGCGCGGAATCTCGCGGGGTGCCTGGAACCTGAGGGAAGCCTGGAGCCACGGCGCCGCCACGTAGTTGAGGAACAGGTATGGCAGCACGATCAGGAGCAGCACCACGCCCGAGAAGAGCACGAACGCACTGAATGACCGGCCCAGGTCGGTGTGGAAGACGATGTCGCCGAACCCGAGCGTGGACATCGTGACGAGGACCCAGTAGAACGCGGAGATCCAGGAATGCTCCTGGCCCTCCACGCTCCGCATGATGACCTGGAAGAGCCCCGCGAACGCCGCCATCACGCACAGCAGGAAGACCAGGAACTTGATGAAGGGAACCAGGTTCTGGC
>JBJHBX010000667.1:0-1920 GCA_050485725.1 Gemmatimonadales bacterium
CCTCGACCCGGACCTCGCGCTCGCTTCCGTCGCGGCGAACCAGGAGCCGCACGGTGTCGCCCTCGGCCCGATCCCGCACCTGGGCGATCAGCGCCTCGACCGGCGAGGCCTCGTCGGTGCGGCGGAGCCGCGTCCCATCGACGGCCAGGACCTCGTCGCCCGTGACGATCCCCGCATCTGCGGCCCCGCTTCCGGGTGCCACCCCCGCGACCCGGGCGGCATCGTCGAGTCCGGCCCGGTCCTCGAGGGTCAGCCCCAGTCGCGGCCGCACCGTCATCAGGTTCTCGAAGTGCAGCATGACGCCGTCGCCGAGTCGCTCGATCCTCGGCATCTCGCGCGCGGCCTGGAGGCGGACCGTGTCGAGCATCCGCGAGAGCGCCTCGCCCCGAACCGACAGCACCCGCGCACCCTCGGCCAGATCGACCCCCCGGAGCCGCTGCGCCTCGGCCAGGCGCTCGAGGACCTCGTCGATCCGCGCGTTCATCCGTTCGAGCTGCTCCGCCAGGCGATCGGCGGCGGGAATCGTGTCCGTTGCCGGCGCCACCTGGCCCCAAAGCTCGGCGGCGGGGGGAACCGCCTCCGCACCCGCAGGGACCGACCCCACGAGGGGGCCCCCCGCCAACAGGGCGAGAAGGCCGCCTGCCAGCCCTCCGCGCATCCACCCTCCGCTGTTACCGAGCATCGTTCCTCCCCGTGTTCGTTCCGTTCGTGTCGCCCTTCCCGTATCTGCGATGCGGAGCGGACGCCCGGGGGTTGCCCGGCCCCCGGGTCGGCGTGCGGTGGAACTCCACGGGGCGGGAGGCGTTCTTTACGGGTTCGGCCCGCGCCCCGGGGTGGCTCGTCTCCGTCCCGGCCCGCGCGGGATCCGCCCCTGCCGCCGACCGCGTCCTCCGCGCGCGCGGCCCATGCGGCCCATCGCCCCCTGACCGCCCCGAATGGAACCCTTCATCCGCATCCGCGGCGCTCGCCAGCACAACCTGAAGAACCTGGACCTGGACCTGCCGCGGGGCACCCTGACGGTGATCACCGGGCCGTCGGGCTCGGGGAAGTCTTCGCTGGCGCTCGACACGATCTTCGCCGAGGGGCAGCGGCGGTACGTGGAGTCGCTCTCGACCTACGCGAAGCAGTTCCTGGAGCGGATGGAGAAGCCCGACGTGGACCGGGTCGAGGGGATGGCGCCGGCGGTGGCCATCGAGCAGAAGAACCCGACCCGCACGAGCCGCTCGACGGTGGGGACCGCCACCGAGGTGCACGACTACCTGCGCCTTCTCTTCGCGCGGGTGGGGCGCACGATCTGCCCGGCCTGCGACCGCCACGTGCGCCCGGACACGGTGAGCGGCACCGTGGACCGGATCCTCGGGCTTCCCGAGGGGACGCGCTTCATCGTGGCTTTTCCCCTTCCGCGGGGAGAGTCCGCGAAGCACGGGGCGCTGGTCGAGAACCTCCGCGCGCTCGGCTTCGTGCGGCTCCGGGCGGACGGGGTCGAACTGAACCTGGGCGATCCGGGCATGGAGCGGGTTTCGGGGGATGCGGAGGAGGGGGGCGCACCCGTCGACCTGGGCGAGGCCCGCGAGATCCTCGTGCTCGTGGACCGGCTCAGGGTCTCGCCCGGGATCCGGGACCGGCTGGCCGACTCGGTGGGCACGGCCTTTCGCGAGGGCGAGGGTGAGACGCTGGTGCTCCTGCCGGATGCGGCCGGAGAGACCCGGCTCGGCTTCACCGAGCGCTTCCGTTGCCCGGACCATCCCGAGCTCGAGTTCCCCGAGCCCACCCCCCAGTTCTTCTCGTTCAATTCGCCCTACGGCTCCTGCCCCACCTGCACGGGCTTCGGCGCGACGCTCGAGTACGACGAGGAGCTGATCGTGCCGAACCCGGCCCGCTCCCTCGACGAGGGCGCCGTGGACCCCTGGACCAAACCGC
>JBJHBX010000668.1:0-1915 GCA_050485725.1 Gemmatimonadales bacterium
CCATGATCCGTGTCATCGAAGACCCCGCTGCCGCGACTGTGGCCCTCGACCCCGTGCGCAGCCTGCTTCTGTCCGAACTCCGCGAACCGGCCTCTGCGGCGGCGCTCGCGGGCCGGGTGGGGCTGTCCCGCCAGAAGGTGAACTACCACCTGCGCGCCCTCGAGTCGCATGGACTCGTGAAGCCGGCCGGCGAGCGGAAGTGGGGCGGCCTGACCGAGCGACACATGGTCGCCACCGCGTCGGCCTACGTCGTGTCGCCGGCGGCGCTGGGCCCCGTGGCCGCGGACCCCGACGGGGAGTTCGACCGCCTCTCGGCCAGCTTCCTCATTGCCCTCGCGGCGCGCGCGGTGCGCGAGGTGGGCGAGCTGTTCCGGCGCGCCGGCGAGGCCGGCAAGCACCTGGCCACCCTCTCGATCGACACGGAGATCCGGTTCCGGAACCCGCGCCAGCGAGCTGCCTTCAGCCGCGAGCTCGTGGAACAGGTGAATCGCCTCGTGGCGAAGTACCACGACCCATCCGCGCCCGGGGGGCGCCCGCACCGACTGCTCCTGATGGCGCACCCGCTTCCGAGATCCGAGAACCCGCACCACGGAGGAACCGAAGATGGCCGTGAAGAAGACTGACGATGGCCGCCGGTCCGTCGAGGCCGAAGTGGAAGTGCCCGGAACGCCCGAAGAGGTCTGGGAGGCCATTGCCACCGGCGGCGGCATTTCGTCGTGGTTCGTGCCGAGCACGGTCGAGGAACGCGAGGGCGGCGAGACCGTCTCGAGCTTCGGGCCGGGTATGGACGCGGTGTCGAAGATCACCCGCTGGGACCCGCCGAGAAGCTTCAGCGCCGGTCCGGGCGACGTGGCCGGAGAGGGCGGCCCCGAGGGGCTCGCCACCGAGTGGATCGTCGAGGCGCGCGACGGGGGCCGGTGCGTCGTGCGCGTCGTGCATCGCTGGTTCTCGGAAACCGACGACTGGGACGGCCAGTTCGAGGGGCACGCCTACGGCTGGGCCACCTCGTACTTCCTGATGCTCCGGCTCTACCTGTCCCACTTCCGGGGGCAGGCATCCACCGTCGTCCAGCTCACCTCCATGATCGACCTCCCGGCGCCCGAGGTCTGGCGTACCCTCCGCGGCGCGCTCGGCGTTTCGGACGGCAGCGCCCGCTTCGCCTCAGGGCCCGACACCCCCGAACTCGCCGGCGTGGTCGAGCCGGTGGTGGTCACCGATCCCGAGCTGCTTCGCATCCGCGAAAGCTCACCGCAGATCGTGGCAGCGCTCGAGGGGATGCAGGGCATGGAGCCGGAACTCGTTCTGCGGCTGCAGCTTCCCGCGCCCGGCCTCGCCCACCTTATGAGCATGGCCTTCGGCGAGCAGACCATGCTCTCGATGCGCTTCCACTTGTACGGGGAGGCCGGCGCTGTCGCGGCCGCCGCCACCGAGCGCGACTGGGACGCCTGGATCGCGGAGCGTTTCCCCCAGCCGGCATCCGGGTGAGGCCGGGCCGGACGGTCGCTCCTGCATGGACTCTCACCGGGCACGCGTGAAGAGCTGAGGGTCCATGGGCCGGCCTGTGACCCAGCTCCGGGTTGGCATCGGGGAAATCGCGGAAGGTGATGCGAATCGTGTCGCTCCGCCGGGTCGTACCGCACGGCGAGCACGACAAAGGGGTACCCCCGGGCCCTCCGGGCGGCTCTGACGGCACCGGTGATCTCTCGATGGGATCATCCAGGGGCGACCCCCTGCCCGAGCCGGAGCAACCCGATCGCGAAGCATCCGACCGCCGCGACGGCGCAGAGACTCCGAACATGGTTCCAGCGCAGCCAGTGCTCGACCCAGTCCGGCCACAGCTCGTGCGCGGTTTCGAGCGAGGACTCCGCGAGCGTGTTGTTGAGGGGCACGTTGAACAGCCCGGTAACCCCGATGA
>JBJHBX010000669.1:0-1914 GCA_050485725.1 Gemmatimonadales bacterium
AGGGGCTCCAGGGGGGTGCCTGGTACCGGTCCCTCTTCGCATCGCCGGATCCCTTCAGCGGGTACGCCTCATGGATGCTCCCCGGGCTCCGCTACGAGATCGAGACCGGAAACCCCGCCGCGCTCCCGGCCTGGGAGGACCGCTACGTGGCCGCCCTCGATGAACTCGCGCGCCGAATCGATGCCGCAACCGCGGCCCTCGCCGCCGGCACCGTCCCTGCCCCCGTTCCCACCCAGGGAGACCGCCCGTGAAGTTCCGGATGCCGCACACGCTGACCCTCCTCTTTCTCCTGATGGGGGCGGCGCTCGTCGCCACGTGGATCATTCCGCAGGGGCAGTTCGCCACCGAGCTCACCGCCTCGGGCCGGTCCGCGGTCGTCCCCGGCACCTTCGAGGTGAGCGCCGAGCGGACCTGGCTCACCCCCTGGGACTTCTTCCGCGCGATCCCCCGGGCCTTCGCCGCGGCACAGGACATCATCTTCTTCCTCTTCATCATCGGGGGCGTGCTCGCGGTGATCCGGGGAAGCGGAACGATCGACGCGCTCCTGGGCCGGCTCCTCGAGCGCTTCGGAACGCGGCCGGCGGCGCTGATCTTCGCGGTGACCTTCGTGTTCGCGCTGGCCTCTTCCGCGGTGGGCGCGTCGGGCGAGTACATCCCCTTCGTGCTGATCCTCGTGGCGCTCTGCCGCGCCATGCGCATGGACGCGATGACCGCGGTGGGGATGATCGTGGCCGGGTACGGGATCGGCTACGGGATGGCCTCGTTCAACCAGTACACGGTGGTGGTGGCACAGGGGATTGCCGAGGTCCCGACGTACTCGGGGGCGGGGATCAAGCTCGTGCTCCTCGTGCCCTTCGTGCTGATCGGGGTGCACCACGTCTGGTCCTACGCACGGAAGGTGCGCGAGGACCCGTCGCGAAGCATGGTGGCGGACGTCGAGGTACCGGGCCTCGAGGCGCAGCCGGCGACCTACCCGGCCATGACGGGGGTGCACCTCCTCGTGCTGGGCGGGTTCCTGGCCGCACTGGGGGTGGCGATCTACGGGATCCGCTTCCACGGCTGGTACCTGGTGGAGCTCGGGGCCTGCTTCCTGATTCTCGGGGTCTTCACGGCGGCGGTGGCACGGATCGCCCCCAGCGAGGTCGCGCGCCGCTTCGTCCGGGGGGCGGGCGACCTGACCGAGACCGCGCTCCTGGTCGGGGTGGCCCGCGGGATCGCCCTCGTCATGGAGGACGGCCAGATCCTGCACACGATCGTGCATGCCCTGTCGGTGCCCCTGGGCACGGTGGGGCCGGAGCTCGCCGCAGTGGGGATGCTCACGATGCAGTCGATCCTGAACCTCTTCGTGCCGTCGGGGTCGGGGCAGGCCTTCGTCACGATGCCGCTGATGGCGCCCCTGTCGGACCTTCTCGGTGTGAGCCGCCAGGTGGCGGTGCTCGCCTTCCAGTTCGGGGACGGCTTCACGAACATGATCGTGCCGACGAACGCGGTCCTGATGGGGATCCTCGGCATGGCCGGGATTCCCTACGACCGCTGGTTCCGGTTCTGCATGCCGCTCGTGCTGAAGCTCTTCGTGGCGGCGGCGCTGGTGCTGGTCGCGGCGGTGGTGTTCGGGTTCGGGTAAGGGGGGGCTGGTCGGCGGGGGCTGCCGGTGCGGCAGCCGACCGATGGCCGGCGGTCGCCGACCGGCCGGTGGGGGCGGCCAACCGGACGGCTGCCGGTGCGGCCCGTGGGGGCGGCCCTCGGGTCGCCAGCGGTCGCCGCAGGTCGCGAACGCTGCCACAACTGGAGCTCTCGTCGACCAACCGCACCCGCCAGGGCCCAAAAGGGTGGTGAAATTGACTTTCGCTCACCCCGTCCCTGAACGACCGCACCGAAAAGCGCCCAAAAGGGTCGATTTGGGTGCGGTTGCGC
>JBJHBX010000670.1:0-1192 GCA_050485725.1 Gemmatimonadales bacterium
GAAGACCAGGAGGGCACCGGCCAGGAAGGCCAGGCCCCCGCGCGCGACGGGGGCGGGAAGGGGGTTCGAGCGCATCGGTGAACCTCGGAAGCAGGGAAGGGAACGCGGCCGTTCAGACTACGCGCCCCCGAGCCCACCCGGCAAGCCGGTCACCCTTCGGAGCGCACCCCCGCCGCCACCTCGTCGGAGCCCGCCCCCCCCGGCCCGAAGAGCGCGTGCCCGTCGGGGTCCTCCTCGTAGTTCCGGAAGAGCCACGCACCCAGGTAGATGAGCGGGGTGTCGAGGGCCGCGGCCATGGCCTTGAAGAGGTAGGAGTTCACGATCAGGATCACGAGGGCGCCGACCCCCGTCACCGCGTCGCCCAGGTTTCCGGCCAGGTACAGGATCGTCAGGATGGCGGTCGAGTCGACGAGCTGGCTCACCATGGTCGACGCGTTGTTCCGGAGCCAGAGATGCTTTCCCTTCGTGACCCCCTTCCAGAAGTGGAAGAGCCGCACGTCGATGAACTGCGCGGTCAGGTACGCGATCATGCTCGCGGTGACGTTCCCCACCATGAAGCCGTAGACCCCCTCGAAGAGGCCCGTGCCCCCGCTCACCCCCGACGCGTCGGGCAGCAGGTGGTTGATCGTCATGACCGCCAGGAGGAAGACGTTCATGCCGAACCCCACCCAGACCAGGAGCTGGGCCTTCTTCCGGCCGTAGAGCTCCGACACCAGGTCGGTGGCGAGGAAGGTGGCGGGAAAGGCGATGACCCCCACCGGCACGACCATGCTCCAGGTGCTCCCGTCGCGCACGAGCTCGGGCACGAGCCCCAGCATCCAGTCGGGAAAGCTGATCGACAGGAGCGTCACGAACTTCGTGGTCCCTATGATGTTTCCCATCACGAGCGCCGTCAGGAAGATGGCGCAGAGCGTGAGGAAGAGAGCGTCGCGGCGGTAGCTGTAGCGCGCATCGGGAGGTTTCATGGGATGCGGCTACCCCGGTCGGGTTCCGGGGTGTCGGAGGGGGTCGCGAACCGCCGTCGCGGCAGGATCGTGCATGGGTTACGCGCGCTCAGCCCCGGAGCACGCGAGGCCGTGCCGGAACACCTCGATGCCCTATGCGCCGTCCTCGGTTCGGGTCGTGACCAGAATCTCTCCTCGTGCCACGTCCCGGATTCTGAAGCGAGGATGCTCGATCGTTCCGGGTTGCG
>JBJHBX010000670.1:1202-1914 GCA_050485725.1 Gemmatimonadales bacterium
GTATCGACCACCAGGCCTGAAAGATCGTACCGGATCGCGGTCGTCCACAGCCCTTCGATCGGGGTGCCGGGCGGTGGGCGCGGCAGCTCACGCTCATCGTCCTGGAGAATGTGAATGAAGCGGGCGCTGTCGGCTCTGACCAGCCGATCCGAGGAATGCTCCGGTCCGGACTGGCGAGCGTCCCAGCGGGTCTGCACCTGTCGAAACAGCACCCCGCTCCGGTCTCCGGGCACCGGTGCCTGGGCCGAGGCCAGGTGCCCGCCGTCCGGATGGTGGAGCTGGAAGGTGCGGTCGGGCGAAGCGTCCCGGACGATCACCTCCGGCCCGGCGGTCGTCACCGCGTTCACCATCCCGATCTCCCCCGGACCCCGCCCTGGCCCGGTGAGCTTCCGCGGCGTGGCGCCAGGGCGGTCAAGGAGGAAAAGCTGGTGCCCGGTCCCGTCTCCGATGACGAAACCCTCCTGACCATGAAAAGCGATGTCGGCCAGGCTTCCGAGCTCGACCAGGTCGAGGCTCGAGAACCCGGGGGGCGCCCCGAGGGGAATCGCATCCGGCGGCGACCGCAGCAACGATCAGGACCGGCAGCATGCGGAGCACGCCCGATACTGCCGGTGGAAGGAAGCAGTCGAGAAGGACGTTCGTGTCGAGAGAATGGCGCTCATGGGGCGAACTCATCGTTCACCGCCCGACCGCGTCCCGAGGTGCCGCACCA
>JBJHBX010000671.1:0-1911 GCA_050485725.1 Gemmatimonadales bacterium
GCCCTCAGGATGTTGATCCGGTTCACCGCCTCCTGGCCACCTTCCACCTCGGCGATGATCAGGTGCGCCTCCCGCCATGTGGCAATCGGAAGCGCGGTGTCACGGAGGCCCGCCGCCCGGGCCGGGCCGTACTTGGTCACGAGCCAGACCGGGGTCTGCGAGTCCTGTCCCACGGTGCCCGTGTTGATCACGTTCACCCGGTTGTCGGGCTCTCCCCCCACCGTCAGGTCGCGGAACGGAGGTGCCACCGTGATCCTTCCCCCGAAGAACTCGTCGCCGACCCGGTTCCAGCGGCGGGACGATGCGGAGGAGGCGGTGGATACGACCTGGAACTGGCTGTTGACCTGCAGCGCGGCCCTGGCCGCGGTCGCTGCCGCGCTCCCGTTCCCGAGGTTCAGGTTTGCCCGCGCCTGCCCGAGAAGGGCCATGGCCCGGATGTTCGCGTTTCCGGCCGCCTGGGCGGCCTCGGCGGCCCGGGTGAAGCGCTGGATCGCGGCCTCGAAGGCCGCCTGCGGCTGCACCTCGGGGCCGTTCTCCTCGATGACGGTGGTACAGAAGCCTTCACCGAGCAGGAGATGGCTGTAGCCCGAGTAGGCGGCCGCCTGCGCGATCAGGTTCGTCCGCCCGGGAACCTCGGCGTCGGTCCAGCCGTCGAGGCTTCTGAGCGCGTTGTCCGCCGACCAGCGGGCGGTGGCGAGGGGTCGATAGATCCCCGGGGGATTCCCCGCGCACCCGTTCACGCCGTACCCGGCGGTGTTCGTCAGCGTCCGGGCGTCGAGCGAGAAGCGGGCGGCCGTCACCGAGGCATCGCCGAGCTCGTTCCCCAGGAGGCCCTGGTTCACGATGTACGCCCCGAAGGCGCAGTCGAAGTCGGAGATCGTCCCCGAGACCAGGAAGCTCGCGTTCTGCGGGTTCTCGAGGTCGCTCGCATCGACGAGCCCGGGGGCCTCGACGCTCAGGATGCCGTCGCACCCGGCGAGCGCCACCGCGGCGAGGAGGGCGAACCCGAGTGAGCCATGTCGTGTGATGCGCATCATGGTTCCCTCCTCAGAAGGTCAGGTTGATGGAAGTGACGAAGCTCGTGAGCTGGGGCAGGTGATTCTGCTCGAAGCCCCCGAAGAGGGCCCTCGCGCCCCCCAGGAAGCGGGCCTCGGGGTCCATTCCCGTCCAGTTCGTGATCGTCCCCAGGTTGCGGGCGGAGAGCGTGATCGTCGCCCTGGAGGCCCCGAAACGGGCCACCATGTCCTCGGGCACGATCAGCGAGGCCGAGACCTCGCGGAAGCGGAGGAAGCTCGAGTCGTTGATGTAATGCGCCCCGAAGGTGTCTCCGCGCTGGAAGGCCGCGAGGTCGGTCGGGTTCGATGCCACGAAGTCCAGGGGGCGCGCGTTCTCTTCGCAGATGTTGAAGAGGGAGCAGCGCACCCGGAGCACATGGTCCCACTTGTAGAAGCCGGTCTTGAAGTCGACCAGGCCGTAGAGCCGGATCCGGTCCCGGATCGTCAGCGTCGACGAGAAGGCACCCTCGTAGAGCGGCTCGCTTCGGCCGATGTCGACCAGGGGCGCGATCACCGTGTTCCCGCTGTAGCAGGGAGTGGAGCCGCCCTGCCCGTCGTCGCACATCATCGAGGCGTTGATCGCCTGGCCGGCTTCGTTGAACTGGGCGGAGACGATCCGGCGCCCGAACCAGTTCCCCACCGGGTAGCCGACCCGGTGCGTCACGCCGAAGCCGACCGCGATCTCCTCGGTGTCGGGTCCCAGGTCCACCACCTCGGAGTCGTTCCGGGCGATCGAGAAGGTGCTCTCGAGGCGAAGGCCGGGGGTCTCGAGGAGCTGCGCCCTCAGCACCGTCTCGAAGCCGAAGTTCCGTATCTCGCCCACGTTCACGAAGCGCGAGCCGGGGAAGCCGGTGGA
>JBJHBX010000672.1:0-1911 GCA_050485725.1 Gemmatimonadales bacterium
GCGCATCCCGGAGAAGACCCGGACCGGATCGCCCAGGACCCCGACGCGGACTTCGGGGCCTGGACCGAGGCGACGCTCGCCTCGATGTCGCTCCGCCAGAAGGTCGGGCAGATGATCATGCCCTGGGTGCTCGGCGACTTCGCCCCCGAGGGGAGCGCGGGCTTCGAGCGGGTCATGCGCATGATCCGCGACCAGGAGATCGGCGGGGTCATCGTGTCGGTGGGCACCCCCCTCGACGTGGCCGCCAAGGTGAACGCCTTCCAGCGGGGCTCGCGGGTCCCGCTCCTGGTGGCGGCCGACCTCGAGACGGGGGCCGGGTTCCGGATGCGGGGCGCGGTCTACCTGCCGGGGCTCCACGACCTGGGGGGCGCCACGAACTTCCCGTCGGTCATGGCCGTGGGCGCAACCGGCGACCGGGTGCTGGCCTACGAAATGGGCCGTGTCACCGCCCTCGAGGCCCGGGCGGTGGGGGTGCATCTTCCCTTCGCCCCGGTCCTCGACGTGAACTCGAACCCCGACAACCCCATCATCAACACCCGGGCCTTCGGCGAGGACCCGGCGCTCGTGTCGCAGCTCGGAGCGTGCTTCGTGCGGGGGGTGCAGGACCACGGGGGCATCGCCACCGGCAAGCATTTTCCCGGGCACGGCGACACCGAGACCGACTCGCACCTGGCGCTGCCGGTGATCCGGGCGGGGCAGGCCCGCCTCCAGGCCGTCGAACTTCCTCCCTTCCAGGCCGCCATCGATGCCGGAATGGGGGCCGTGATGACCGCGCACATCGCCCTTCCCGAGATCGCCGAGGAACCACGCCTCCCGGCCACGCTGTCGCGGAACGTGATGACCGGGCTCCTGCGCGAGGCCATGGGCTTCGACGGGCTCATCTTTACCGACGCCCTCGACATGAACGCCATCGACCGGCTTTTCAGCCGCGAGGAGGCGGCGGTCCGGGCGGTGCTTGCGGGGGTCGACGTGCTCCTGATGCCGCCGAACCCCGACGCCGCGATCCGCGGGGTCATGGATGCGGTGCTCTCGGGCCGGATCGACGAGTCCCGCATCGATGCGTCGGTCCGCCGGATCCTCCATTCGAAGGAGCGCATGGGGCTTCACCGGGGGGCCGAGGTCGACCTGGACGCGGTGCACCGCACGGTGGGGATTCCGGCGCACACGGCGCTCGCCCGCGAGGTGGCGGAGCGATCGCTGACGCTGCTCCGGAATGAACGGGGAATTCTTCCGCTCAGGGGAACCGGCACGGCCAGCGTGCTCTCGGTGACCTACCGGCGCGCAAACGACCTCATGGGCGGGCGCGCCTTCGACGCCCGGCTGCGTCAGACCTACCCCCGGCTCCAGGCGACCACGGTCACCCGCGACTCGCCCGAAGCCGAGTACGAGCGGCTCCTCCGCCAGGCGCGGACCATGGACCTGGTCGTGGTCTCGCTCCACGTGGCGGCGGTGACCTCGGCGGGGACCGTGGCGGTGCCGCGCGCCACCTCGGCCTTCATCGAGGCGCTGGCGGCCGCGAACATCCCCCACGTGGTGGTCTCGTTCGGGAATCCCTACCTGCTCAGGGAATTCCCCCGCGCGCAGGCGTACCTCCTGGCGTGGAGCGGGGCCGAGGTCAGCCAGCAGGCAGCGGCGCGGGCGCTTTTCGGAGAGGTCCCGGTGAACGGACGCACGCCGACGCGCATTCCGCCCGGTTTCGCCATCGGCGCCGGCCTCGGGCTTTCGGGGGGCCGGGTGGCCACGGCGGCACGAAGCCCCGGTGCCCTCGACGGCTCAGGGTGTGCGGGTCAGCTCCCGGCTCAGGAGCCGTAGCCGCTCCCGGGCCTCGAGGTCGAAGGCCTGGGGGTTCGGGTCCACCGGCTCGAGGCCCCGGAAGTACTGTCCGTTCGGAAGCCCCGAAGCCCGAACGAG
>JBJHBX010000673.1:0-1908 GCA_050485725.1 Gemmatimonadales bacterium
GAGCCATGCGTGGATCGCCGCGCGACGCAGGGTGTGCGCGCCTTGGAGGCCGTTGATGGGACCGGACCGCCCTTCCGTGGGGGTCCAGCGCGCGGCGATCCGGGAGTACGCGAGGGCCTCCTCGGTTTCTCCGAGGCGAGCGAGCGTGACCCCGAGTTCCCCGGCCACGATCGGATCGTCGGGGGCCTGGGCCGCCAGCGGACGGAGAATGGCCAGGGCTTGGGCGGGTCGACCCGACTGCCGAAGAAGCCGGGCAATGGCGAAGCGGTTGGAGACGGTGCGGACCGCCGGATCCGGACGGTTCTCGTGCCAGGCCAGGGCCCGCGCACGGAAGTCGGCAGCGGCGGACACGTCGCCGCGCGCCTCGAGCGCGTTCGCCGCGGTCTCCATGAGCCGCCCTGCCGAGGGGAATCCCACCGCCGTGCTCGAAAGCCGCTCGTCGACCAGGCGTCGCACCCCCTCGACGTCACCAAGGGAGGCGCGGGCCCGGAGCTCGAGCTCCAGGGCGAAGAGATCGGTCGGGTGGCGGGCCCGCGCCTCGAGGGCAGCCTCGAGCGCCCGGTCGTGCCGGCCCAGCATCCCCCATGACCAGGCGAGTTCGCGCCAGTAGGGGAGCCATCCCCTGAGTTCCCCCCGGTCGGGCCCCAGCGCCTCGAGGGCCTCGATGGCCAGCGTCGGCCGGTTCAGGCGACGGTTGGCCTCTCCGACCATGTACTCGTTGATCGTTCCCGGGGCGATTCGGGCCGCCGCGCCCATGGCCATCAGGACGGCGCCCCAGTCGGCGCGGAGCGTGGCCATCGCGAAGTCCAGGGTGTGGCGCTCCAGGGGTCCGAGCCGCTCCCGCGAACCGTCCAGGGCCGCGAGCAGGGTGTCCGCCGCCGCCACCTCCCCGAGATTCTGGTAGGTGATCGCGGCCGCGAGGCGGGGCATGGGCCACGTCGGGTCGGCCCCCGCGGCCTCCAGGTAGAGCCGCAGGGCGGTCGCGAGGTCCCCTCCGACGAAGGCCTGCATCCCCTCCAGGTACGCGCGGTAGGCGTCGAAGCTCGGCGGGGGTGCCGCCATACGCAGGTGATGGACGGTATCGGCAACCGGTGCCAGGGCGGCCAGCACGCGCGTGCGCAGGTCGTCGATCCCCGAGACCGCGGCATCCACGGGAGTCGCCACCGACCCCACCGGCCGGAGCACCCTTCCCGAGGCCGCGTCGAGGGCGTGGGCCTGCAGGTGGAGGGTCTCTCCCTCGCGGTAGAAGGAGCCGGTCACGATGATCCCGGCTCCCGTCTCCCGGGCAAGGGTCCGGATGCCGGTGTCACCGGCGCCCTCCGCATCCCAGGCCAGCGCGCTGGGGACCACCTCCAGCACACCGGTTCTCGACACGCCGTCGGTGATCCAGTCCGCCGCCATCCTCCCCAGTGGGTCCAGCGCAGGGTCCAGGGTACGATTCTCGAAGGGAAGCACCAGGACCCGGGTCGCCACCAGCGACGCATCGCCCTCCCCGCCCTGGCCGGGCCCGCCGCCCCGCACGAGGAGGGTGACCAGCCCGGCCGCAAGGAGGGCCATGAGCGCGAGACCGTTGGCAACGACGCTCCACCGGCCCCGGGCGGAGGGGGGCGGCGCCGGGGCGGAAACGGCGGAGGGGACGGTTGCCGAAGCGGTAGGACCGGAAGCAGGGTCAGCCGGCACGGGCGCATCCGAGGGAGCGTCGGCCGGCGCACTCGCCGGTGCAGGCGCCGCCGCGCCCACGACCGTGGTGGCTTCGCTTCGGTCGCGGATGGCCTCGACGAGGGCGCGGGTCTCGGGAGAAGGGGGAACCCCCAGCTCCTCGTCGAGCCGAGCCTCGAGTCGGGACCAGGTCGCGAGTGCGCCGGCCCGGTCCCCGGTGGCATCGAGGAGCCGGATCAGGCGTCGTTG
>JBJHBX010000674.1:0-1907 GCA_050485725.1 Gemmatimonadales bacterium
GGATCGGCCACGGGTTTCGCACGCCGGGCCCGGGCCAGCATGCGGCGGAGTTCGTCCATCCAGTTCATCGCTTCCCCTCCTCTCCTGCCGACGGAGTCCCGGCTGGCCCTGCGGAGACGATCCCCGCTTCCACGGCGTAGTCGTAGAGTGCCTTCTGGAGCATGCGGCGGCCGCGGAACACCCGGCTCTTCACGGTGCCCACCGCGACCCCCAGTACCGAGGCGATCTCCGAATAGGGGAGCTCTTCCAGGTCGGCGAGGACCACCGCCTCGCGGAACTCCACCGGGAGTGCGTCGATGGCGTCGAGGACCCGGTCGTCCACGACTTCTCGCCAGAACGCCCCTTCCGGATCCTGGTCTCGCGCGGCCATGAATACCCCGGACTCCCGGGAGATCTGCCGGGGGTCCTCCTCGACGACCGAAGCCACGATCTCGTCGTGGCGGCGCGCCCGGTCCACGCCTCTCAGGAAGGTGTTCCGGCAGATGGTGAAGAGCCAGCTCCGCACGCGCGTGCCCGGCTCGTACGACTCCCACTTCCGGTAGGCTCTCAGGAAGGTTTCCTGGGTCAGGTCCTCCGCCCGATCCGGTGCCCCGGTCAGCCGAAGTGCGAACCGATAGACGGGATCGAGCTCGGGCATGGCCTCGCGTTCGAAGGCCTCGCGCCGGGTTCGACTGGGATCCATGGATTTCGCCTGCGTTGGGAGTACCCGAGAATGCACGGCCCCACCGGGGGCATCCCCGAAACTATGCCCCTGGCGCGGCATGGGCGACAGGGTGTCGCGACGTGCCACTCCGCCGGCTGACCGGGTCCGGGGTCCATGCGCGTGCCCCGAGGGGGAACCGATGCCCGCCGTATCGTGTCCGGAGATCCAGGGAACCTCGGCGACAGGCGGAACAACAGGAGGAAGATGATCGTGAGCTGGATCCAGACCATCTCCGAGTCCGATGCGGACGGGGATCTCGGGGCGGCGGGGTCGCCCCGGGAGGTCGCGATCGCGCGCCATGCCGGTGAACCGAACCGGGCCCCTGATGGGCCGGGAAGGGAAGGCGTCGAGGAGCTTCGTGCCGCGGGACTCGTTGATCTCGAGATCCTTCAGGTCGCCATGGTCACAGCCTACTTCAACTTCGTGAATCGGATGGCGGAGGGGCTCGGGGTCGAGGCCCCGCCCGGGGACGTCGGGGGTTACCGGTACTGAGTCGGCTCGCCCTCGGAGGCCCTGGGCCCGTATGGGGTCTCCCTCAAGGTCACCGCGAGTTCGGCGTGCCCGCATCACCTCGGTGTCTCGGCGGTTGGGGGAGCGAGAGGATCCTCGAGGAGGAGGATGAGCGGGCCCGGAACGATGAGCGGGAAGACGTTGGCCAGCAGAGCCGAGAGATGAGGCCCGGGGAGAAGCACGAAGACGGGGGCGCAGCAGGCGCCTCCCGCAGGCAGGGCCGCGGCCGAGGGCAGGAGCCCGGCGGCGAGGGGGCCTGAAACCCCGGCCCGGTGACCCTTCCCGGCGTCCATCATGCGGCCCGCCGTTTCTGGCACGGTGTCCGCACCGCGCCGGCAGCCTCCGCGCGTACCTCGGTTGCGGCGGCGATCCCGTCCACGAACCCTGCCACGGTCGTCCTGCCCCGATCCCGGGCGTACCAGCGCCGGAGCTCACGGTACCGCTCCGACGGGGAAAGGGACCGCAACTCAGCCTCGAAAAGGTCCTGAAGCGGTTTCGGCCGGGGTCCCCACGTTCCTGCCACCGTCCCGTCCACATCCAGGAAGAGGGCTACGGGGATGGAGCGGGCCCCCCGGGTCATGTGCCGATCCATGATCTCGGGGAAGCGATCGCGCGGAACGATCCGGAGTTCCACGTTCCGCGCCTGGTCGAGCACCGAAGCGGCGAAAGGAAGCGAGTTCACGGCATCGCCGCA
>JBJHBX010000675.1:0-1907 GCA_050485725.1 Gemmatimonadales bacterium
CTTCCTCGGCCTCTCCGGGGCCTGGGCGCTCTTCCGTCCAGGCGCCTCGGCGGAACCCAGGGCAAAGGTGTGGATCGACGCCATTTTGTTCTGGGGTGGATTCGCCCTGATCTGTGGAGCGCTGGGGTCGGTCATGGGACTGATCCGGGCGCTGCAGGGCTATGAAGCGGCCGGCGAGTTCGCTTCCCCTCTGGTCGCGCCGGGGTTCGTGGCGCTCACCTTGAACCTGGTCGTAGGCCTGTCCATCCTCGTGGTCGCCGCCCTGTTCTGGTGGGTTCTTCAGCTCCGCTGGCGGCTGCTGGCGCTGGCGACGCCGGCGGAGGCCGGTTCGATCGCCGGCGCCGCCCCACCCGATGTCCGCGAATAGCGTTAGACACACCCCTGTACCCTTTTGAGGTGACACCGGGATAACTTTCCGGAACGAAGCAGACTGACCGGCCACCTTCCCGGGAGTGCCAAGCTGCCCCCTGCGCTGTGAGCGCCTGGGGGGGACCCGCGCCCCGGGGAGGGGGTCGAGGGCACGTCCAGTGGGGAGTCCGCGCTTCGAGCGCCAGTACAGGGGAGACGAAGCACTCGACCGGGCCGGGAACCTCTGACCCAAGGGGACCTGAGCCATGCCGTATCGCCTTCTTGTAGGGGTGGATTGGTCCACCACGACGCACCAGGTGTGCGTGCTGGATCCGGAGGGCACGATCCTTCGGGAGTTGGAAGTAGAGCATCGAGCTGTGGCCATCGCCCAGTTTGTGGACGAGCTGGTGCGGACGGCAGGAGGAAGACCCGAAGCGGTTGCGGTCGCCATCGAGCGTCCACGGGGGGGACTGGTTGAAGCCTTTCTGGAGCGAGGACTCCACGTGTACTCGCTCAACCCCAAGCAACTGGATCGCTTCCGGGACCGCCACTCGGTGGCCGGAGCCAAGGACGACCGGCTCGATGCGTACGTTCTTGGCGACGCGCTGCGAACGGACCGGCCGCGGTTCCGTCAGGTGAAGACGGACGATCCTCTGGTCGTCCAGATTCGGGAGCTGTCCCGAGTACATGACGATCTTCGAGACGAGGAGAACCGCCTCGTCAACCGACTTCGGGAACAGGTGCATCGATGTGCTCCACACCTCCTTGGGCTCTGCCCCTCTGCGGACGAGCCCTGGTTCTGGGTGCTGTTGGAGCGCGTGATCGGTCCGGGAAGGACCGGTCCGAGACGGCGTAGCATCGAGAAGCTGCTCAGGGAGCATCGGATTCGCCGGCTGAGCGCCGATGACGTGTACGCCGCGCTTCAGGAACCTGCCATGCATCTGGCCCCCGGAACCCTCGAAGCGGTCCGTGCGCATGTCGACCTCCTCCTCCCGCGCCTTCGGGTCACGCGGCAACAAGCCAGGGACTGCAAGAAGAAGCTCGAGGAGCTCTTGGATCGACGCGCGGAGGAGCATGATGACGAGGGGCCGAGCGACATCAAGATCCTCGACTCCCTCCCCGGTATCGGTCCAATCATCATGGGCACCTTGCTGGCGGAGGCCGCGCCGATCCTCGTGCAGCGCGACGGGGCCACCCTGCGGGCGTACGGCGGCTCGGCACCGATCACCCGCCGCAGCGGCAAACGCTGGGCCGTCCAGATGCGTCGCGGCTGCAATCCCAGGCTTCGCAATGCGCTCTATCACTGGGCCCGGGTGAGCACAACCTGCGACCCCGCCGCCCGTGCGTACTATGCCGCACTTCGCGCCCGCGGGCACAGCCACGGACGGGCGCTCCGCAGCGTAGCCGACCGATGGATCCGGATCCTTATGGCCATGCTCCGAGATCGGACCCTGTACGAGCACGCTCGTCCCGAGAAGCCCTCAGCGGCGGTTGGAGCCGCCGCATGAGCGAGTTGACAAACGGTGGGGAGTCCCCCCCCGGGCCGGGGGATCCTTGGT
>JBJHBX010000676.1:0-1907 GCA_050485725.1 Gemmatimonadales bacterium
CCGGAACCTCGCCCTCGCCGAACGAGAGCAGCCGAAGGGGCCGATCCTCGGCGCTCCGGCCGATCTCCTCCATGCGCCAGCCCGCCGCCTCGCCGGAGCGGGATCCCTCGACCAGGGGGAGCACCACCTCCCACCAGTCCTCGGGCAAGAAGGTCCGGTCCTCGAGCCCGTCGACCCGCACCTCGGGGTAGAGGGCCTCGAGCTCGGCGGTGACCGCGGGCGGCGGGGGGACCGGGGTGGTCGATTCCGTGGTGGTCGAGGCCGCCGGGTCGGGTCCGGGGTGCGGGCCGTCGGGTTCCGCGCCGCAGGCGGTGCCCAGGGCGAGCGCCACGACGATCGGAAGAAGGCGCGCCTGCACCCTTCCGAGGCAGCGGCCGCGCGGCACGGCGTTTCGGAGGTGCGTGCGGATCACGGGTAGAGAAGGTAGGGGGCCCTGAGGGTCCGGAAGGCGGCCGCCTCCGCATCCCAGGAACGCGTGAGTTCGGAAGGATCTTCCGGGAGGCCCCGGGCGGCCTCGATGGCCAGCCGGAGCGCGTCGGTTCCCGCCAGCCGGTCGAAGTGCGAGGGGACCCAGCTCCACCGGTCTCCGGCGAGCCGCCGGGCCTCGGCCACGAGCAGCGCACCGGTCAGCGCCGGATCGTACGCCTCCGCGTCGTCCACCACGAGACGGACCCCCGCGACCTCGACATCCGGGAACTTCCCGTCGCCCGGGTTCCGCGGGGTGAAGCGCACCGCCTCGAAGCGAACCCCCGGAAGGGCGTGCCCGGTCATGGCCAGGGCCAGCGCCTCGCCGTCGAGCCAGGGGGCGCCGATCTGCTGGAAGGCGCGGTCGGTGCCGCGCCCCACCGAGAGGTTCGTTCCCTCGAAGAGACAGGTGCCCGGGTAGTGTAGCGCGCTTTCCAGGTCGGGCATGTTGGGCGAAGGGGGGCGCCAGGGGAGCCCGGTGTCGGGGAAGAGCATCTCCCGCCGCCATCCCTCGGCGGGGACCACGTGAAGCTCCGCCTCGACCCCGAACTCGCCCCGGTAGAGGCGCGCGAGCTCCCCCGGCGTCATGCCGTGCCGCATCGGAAGGGGGTACATCCCCACGAACGAGGAGAAGGCCGGGTCGAGCACGTTCCCCTGCACGAGCTCGCCTCCCACCGGGTTCGGGCGGTCGAGCACGACGAAGGGAATGCCGGCCTCTCCCGCCGCCTCCATGGCAAGCGCCATCGTGTAGACGTAGGTGTAGTAGCGCGTGCCGATGTCCTGGATGTCGAAGAGGAGGAGCTCGACGCCCCGGAGCATGTCGGGGGTGGGGCGCCGCGTGGCGCCATAGAGCGAGTGCACCGGGAGCCCCGTCGCCTGGTCGACGCCGGAATCCACGAGGACCCCCGCCTCGGCATCGCCCCGAATGCCGTGCTCGGGCGAGTAGAGGGCCACGAGCTCCACCCCGGGATGCGAGGCCAGGCGGTCGATGGCGTGGGTGCCGGTGGCGTCGAGGGCGGTGTGGTTCGTCACGAGCCC
The DNA here is from genome assembly GCA_050485725.1 of Gemmatimonadales bacterium. Taxonomy (GTDB): domain Bacteria; phylum Gemmatimonadota; class Gemmatimonadetes; order Longimicrobiales; family Gaopeijiaceae; genus SKNW01. Next base: position 1,504 of record JBJHBX010000676.1, read on the forward strand.
GACCCGCCTTTCCTGGACCAGGTGGAGCGAATCGGAGAGGAGCACGTCGATGCCGGGGCGGACCGGGGTCCGGTCCGGCTGCCGGGCCCCCTCGGCCGCCTCCCGCGCCTCGGCGCTCCGGGGTTCCGATTCCCGGCCCTCCTCGCCGGCGCACCCGGCCAGGAGGAGGAGCCCGACCAGCACGGTGGGGACCCGGTGCGGGGGCCGGAGCCCGTGGGGTTTCCGAGCGAGGGGGTGCGTGCGGGGCATGATTCGCGCGGGGTTGGGGCTGCGGCCTGGGCTACGATCGGGCAGCGGGTGCGTGGCGGTTCAGGGGGCCTTCCTCGGGCCCCCCGAGTCTACCCCGAAGCACGTTCCTCCGCGAGCGGCGACCGCGTGGGCGCTTCCCGCCTCCCCGCCCGCGC
>JBJHBX010000677.1:0-1903 GCA_050485725.1 Gemmatimonadales bacterium
CCTGGCCCCCGCGGAGGCGGCGGCGCTCGCGGCCCTTCTCGAGGCCGAGTACCGGGCCTCACGGCGCCCCCCGCGCATGCACGAGGGGAACGGCGGGCGCCCGCGATCGGGGTGGCAGGCGGCCTTCGCGCCGGGCGGGGGAGGCGGGCCGGCATGACGGGCCGACCTGACGGGCCGACGCAAACCCGCGGAGGGCCGCCCATGCGGCTGACCCCCCCAGCCGGGCAGAGCCTCCGTTGGGCGATCTGACCGCGGTCACGATCCGGGGGATCGCCGCCGGCGGGGCCGGGGTCGGCCACCTCCCCGACGGGCGGGTGGTGTTCGTGCATCGCACCGCCCCCGGCGACACGGCCCGGGTCGCCCTGACCAGGGCCCGCCCCCGCTGGGCCCGGGCCGAGCTCCGGGCGGTCGAGGTCGAGGGTCCCGGAAGGCGTCCGGCGCCCTGCGTCCACTACCGGCGCTGTGGGGGATGCACCCTGCAGCACCTGGAGCCCGGGGTGCAGCAGGAGGTCCGGCGGCGGCTCGTCGAGGAGGCCCTGGTGCGCATCGGCGGGCTCCAGGGGCTGCCCTCCGTGGAGTTCCACTCGCCTGGCCCCGAGTTCGGCTACCGGAACCGCGCCTCGTTCACGCTGCGGCGGCTGGGGCGGCGCGGGTCTGGCGAGCGTGCCGGGCACGCCGCGTCCTCCGGGCGCCCCGCATCCCCTGGGCGCCCCGCATCCTCCGGATCCGCCGCATCTCCAGGGTCCGCCGCATCCTCCGGGCGCCCCGCATCTTCCGGCCCCCCTCCCGTCGTCGCGGGGTTCCATGCCCTGGAGCGCCCCGGGCACGTGATTGACGTGGGCGCGGACGCCGGAGGTCCCTGCCTGCTGCTCGAGCCCGCACTCCGCGCGCTCTGGGATGGCGTCCGGCGCGCCTGGGGCCCCGACGCGCGCAACCTTCCCGCCGGCGCGGAGCTGCGCCTCACCCTGCGCGCCCTCGACGACGGCACGGGCGTGCTCCTCGTGGAGGGTGGCGGAGGCGATGGCCGGCCGCAGCTCCTCCTCGACGCCGTTCCGGGGCTCCGGGCGATCTGGACCCGCCCTCGCGAGGGTGATGCGCCCCGGCTCCTGGCCGGCGAGGAGGCGCCCACCGAGCGCTGGTTCGAGGACGAGGTGCCCGTTCGGCCGGGAGCCTTCCTGCAGGTGAACCGGGTCGCGGCGGCCTTCCTCCACGAGCTGGCGCTCGCCGAACTCGCTCCGGGGGCCGGGGAGCGGGTCATCGATGCGTATGCCGGGTACGGCGTTTATGGGCGGGCCGCGGCCCGGGCCGGTGCCACGGCGGTGGGGGTGGAGCTCGACCCCGGGGCGGTGGCCATGGGGCGCGATCGACCGGTGCCGGGCTTCGAACTCGTGGAGGGTGCGGTGGAGGCGAGCCTTCCCCGGCTCCTTCCCGCGGACCGGGTCCTCCTGAACCCGCCCCGCGCCGGCGCTGCCGAAGGCGTCATGGAGGCGCTCGCCGCCGCGCCGCCCCGGCGCCTCGTCTACGTGAGCTGCGATCCGGCCACGCTGGCCCGTGACCTGGCCCGCCTGGGGCCCGGCTTCACGGTCCGGAGGATCCAGGCGGTGGACCTCTTCCCGCAGACGGCCCACGTCGAGACGGTGGTCACGCTCGACGGGCCGCCCGGGCCGCCCGGCGGCCCCGTCGATCCCGCGTCCCGGTCGGCCGCGCCCGCCGCCCGGCCCACCGATCTCGCGTCCCGGTCGGCCGCGCCCGCCGCCCGCCCCGACAGTTGACCCTGCATGTACGAACACGACCCTACAGGATGCCCACGATGCACTTGTTCGCCCTGATCGACGACCGGAGCCACGAAGTCCGGCTCCCCCCGTCGAACCCCGCGCCCGCCGACGCCCCCACCCTGGTCGAC
>JBJHBX010000678.1:0-1901 GCA_050485725.1 Gemmatimonadales bacterium
CCCGCCTCCCCCGCCCGGCGCAAAGGCCGCCTGCCACCCCGATCGCGGGCGCCCGCCGTTCCCCTCGTGCATGCGCGGGGGGCGCCGTGAGGCCCGGTACTCGGCCTCGAGAAGGGCCGCGAGCGCCGCCGCCTCCGCGGGGGCCAGGGGCGCCCCTGCGCCCGTCCCGCCCGGCGTGTCTCCCGCCTCTGCATCCCCTTCCCGGGCCACGGGTGCACCGCCACCCGCACCGCCACCCGGCACCACGAGCTCCGGGTGTTCCTCCAGGTAGCGGATCGTCAGGTCGCCCTTCCGGAAGTCGTTCTCGCGCATGACCCTGCGGTGGAAGGGTGCGGAGGTCTCGAGCCCCTCCACCACGAGCTCATCGAGGGCCCGCGCCATGCGATCAATGGCCTCGCTCCGGGTCGGGGCGAAGGCGATCAGCTTGCCGAGCAGGGGGTCGTAGTGGAGCCCCACCTCGACACCGCGGGCGATTCCGCCGTCCCATCGCACCCCCGGCCCCCCGGGAATCTCCAGGTGCGACACGGTCCCGGTGCTCGGAAGGAAGCCACCCTCGGGGTCTTCCGAGGTGATCCGGCACTCGATGGCGTGCCCCCGCAGCGCGATCTCGTCCTGGCTCCAGGGGAGCGGCTCGCCGGCGGCCACGCGGAGCTGCCACTGCACCAGGTCGATCCCCGTCACGAGCTCGGTCACGGGGTGCTCCACCTGGATGCGCGTGTTCATTTCCAGGAAGAAGAAGGCGCCGTCCTGCCAGAGGAACTCGACGGTCCCCGCCCCCTCGTAGTCCACCGCGCGGGCGGCCTTCACCGCGGCCTCGCCCATGGCGGCACGGGTCTCGGGGTCGAGCACCGGCGAGGGCGCCTCCTCGACGAGCTTCTGGTGCCGGCGCTGGATCGAGCACTCGCGCTCGCCCAGGTGGATCACGTTGCCGTGCGAATCGCCCAGGAGCTGGATCTCGATGTGCCGGGGCTGCCCCAGGTACTTCTCCACGTAGACCGAGCCGTCGCCGAAGGCCGAGAGCGCCTCGCGGGCCGCGGCCTCGAAGGCCCGGGCGCATGCGTCCGCCGACTCCACGACGCGCATCCCCTTCCCGCCCCCGCCCGCGGCCGCCTTCAGGAGCACCGGGAAGCCGATTTCCGACGCCACCCGCACCGCCTCGTCGCCGTCGGCCAGCGGCTCCGTCGTGCCGGGCACAATGGGGACACCGGCCGCGGCCATGCGCTGGCGGGCCTCGGTCTTGTCGCCCATGGCGTGGATCGTCTCGGGCGAGGGCCCCACGAAGCGGAGCCCCGCCTCGCGAACGGCCCTGGCGAAGGGCGCGCGCTCGGCCAGGAAGCCGTAGCCGGGGTGCACCGCGTCGACGCCGGCCTCGCGGGCCACCTCGAGAATGCGGTCCACGCGCAGGTAGCTCTCGGCCGAGGGCGCGGGGCCGAGGAGGTAGGCCTCGTCGGCCAGGAGCACGTGGGGGGCGAGCCGGTCGGCCTCCGAGTACACTGCCACCGAGCGAAGCCCCAGCTCGCGACAGGCGCGGACGATGCGAACGGCGATCTCGCCCCGGTTCGCGACGAGGACGGACTTCATCGTGTGCGTGGCCTCCGCTGGAGGGGGCTGGAGATGGCTGGCGTTCGCTGGGCGCGGGCCGCGTGCGGGCCGCACTTGCGGGCCGCGTGCGGGCCGCGGCGCGGCGCTCCGCGTCGCGGGTGCGGCGCCGGGACCCGGCCTTCATGCCGCGGACCGGCCAAGCCCCTCAAGCTACCGAGGGGGCGCGGGGGCCGGAAGCCCCGCTCGGGCGCCGGGAAGCCGGGGCCGACGAGGGTCGGGCGCCCCCGGGGTTCGGGGGATGCGGGGGGGTGGTCGGGGGATGCGGGGGGGGTGGTCGGGGGATTCGGGGGGGCCAGCGG
>JBJHBX010000679.1:0-1891 GCA_050485725.1 Gemmatimonadales bacterium
GGAACTGGCGGAGGCGGTCTCGAGCGGAATGGGGCGAGTTGCCTGGTTCCTCGTGCCGTCGGCCCTGGTCTACCTGGCCCTCGGGGACGTCGTGGTCGCTGCGCTCTATCAGACCGGCGCCTTCGGGGCGGTGGAGGTCCGCCTGACCTGGGCGGTCCTCGGTGCCTACGCCCTCGGCATGGGCGCCTCGGCCACCTCCCGATACCTGTCGTCGGCGTACTATGCCCTGGGCGACACGGCGACCCCTGCCCGGGTGGCCGTGACCCGGGTCGTGCTGGCCCTCGTGGTGGGCGCCTCCCTGATGCTCCCCCTCGATCGCCTGGAGGCGGGGGAGGGCCTCCGCTTCGGTGCCGTGGGGCTCGCCCTGGGCTCGGCCGTGGGCGCATGGCTCGAGCTGGGCCTGCTCCGGCGGAGGCTCGCCGAGCGGATCGGTCCCCACGGGCCCGGGGGCGGATTCCTCCTGCGGATCACCGGTGCCGGTCTCGTCGCGGCCGGGGCCGGCTGGGGTGCCCGTCTCGGGCTCGACGGCGTGATGCCGGGGCTCCATCCGGTTCCGGCGGCGGCCGTGGTCCTCGGACTGGGGGGCGCCGCATACCTCGCGGCCACCCGCGTGCTGGGGGTCCCCGGCCCGCTGGGGGCGGCCTTCCGTCGGCGCCGCCGGGCCCCGGAGGTCGGATGATCGACGACCGCCGCCTCGACACCCTTCCCACCGCCCCGGGTGTCTACCTCTTTCGCGACGCGAAGGGCGGCATCCTCTACATCGGAAAGGCCGCTTCGCTCCGGGGGCGCGTCCGCAGCTATTTCCGGGCGGATCGGAACCGGGGCATCCGCCTGGGAGAGCTCGCGCGGCGGGCGGCGACCGTCGACACGATCGTCGTGGACTCCGAGGCCGAGGCGCTCCTCCTCGAGTCGAACCTGATCAAGGAGCACCAGCCACGCTTCAACATCCAGCTCCGCGACGACAAGCGCTATCCGTACGTGAAGGTGACCGTGCAGGAACCCTTCCCCCGCGTCTGGCTCACGAGGACGGTGCGGGAGGATGGCGCCCGCTACTTCGGACCCTTCACCCGCGTGGGGGCGCTCCGGCAGGCACTGGACCACCTGAGGCGGACCCACACGGTGCGCTCGTGCCGGTACCGGCTGCCGAAGGAGGCCCCGCCGCGTCCCTGCCTCGACTATCACATCGGGCGCTGCCAGGCCCCGTGCGTCGATCTCCAGTCTGAGGCGGACTACCGCGCCGACATCGATTCACTTCTCCGCGTCCTCGAGGGCGATGCGCGTGCGCTCCGCCGCGAGGTGGAATCCGCCATGCGTACCGCCGCCGCCGACCACCGGTTCGAGGAGGCGGCTCGGCACCGGGACGTCCTCGCGGGCCTCGATGCGCTGGCCCGGGAGCAGCACGTGGAGCGCGTCGAGGGAGGCGACCAGGATGTGGTGGGTGTCGCCCGCGACGGCGAGGAGGGCGCGGCGGTCGTGCTGCGCATCCGGCGGGGAGTCCTTCTCGGAAGGGAAACCCACCACCTGGCGGGGCTGGGAGAGGACGAAGGCGAAGACACGCTCCTTGAAGCCTTCGCGTCGCGCTACTATCTCGGACGGGGCGAGGTGGGCACGGCGGAGCTCCCCGCGGAGATCCTCCTGCCGGGAAACTTCCCGGACCTCGGGACGCTCGAGGAGGTTCTGGCCACCCGGGCCGGCCGGAAGATCGCGCTCCGGGTCCCGCAGCGGGGTCCGAAGCGCAGGCTCGTGGAGCTGGCCCGGACGAACGCAAGGCACCTCCTGGAGGACCGCGTGCTGGCCGCGGAGGAGGGATCCGGCCTGCCCGAGCGGGCGGAGACCGTGCTCTACGACCTGCAGGATCGGCTCGCGCTCAAGGTCGTGCCCCGCTTCATCG
>JBJHBX010000680.1:0-1890 GCA_050485725.1 Gemmatimonadales bacterium
AGTCGCCGGAAGATCGCGACCGCCCACCCGAAGACGAGCACCCACGCAATGGCGTACGCCGCGAAGACGTGCCAGAACTGCCGCATCTGGGGGGCGGGGGCGGTGGCCTGGGCGGCGAGGTCCCAGAAGCCGGGCAGGGCCGGTACCGCCACGAGGGCGAACGCGGCGCCCCCCGCGAGAAGAAGCACGCGCCGGAGCGACCTGGCTGGCCGCATCTCGAGAAGACGGGTCATGAGAGCACTCCTCCCCGCGGCGTGGCGGGAGCCGAGGCGGGAAGTCGGAGGTCCTCCCGGGCCCGCTCCACCGCCGACTCGAGCCGGGCGGCGCCGTAGCGCAGGAGGAAGAGCGAGAGGAAGACGAGCGTCCAGGCACCGAGCGCGGTCAGGACCGTCGTCAGCATGTCGGGGTGAAGCTGGGGGCCGTCGGTCCGGGCCACGACGGGCTGCGGGTGGAGCGAGCGGAACCAGAGCACGCTCAGGTGGATCAGGGGAATGTTCAGCGCCCCGACGATTCCCACCACCGCCGCGAACTTCTTCCCCCGTTCAGGCGAATCGGTGGAATTCCGGACCAGGAAGTACCCCAGGTAGATGAACCAGAGGAGAAGGGTCAGCGTGAGCCGGGGCTCCCAGGTCCACCAGGTCCCCCACGCCAGGCGTGCCCAGAGAGGTCCCGAGGTCAGCACGATCGTCGTGAAGATCATCCCCCCCTCGGCGGCCGAGCGCGCTGCGTCGTCGAGCCTGTCGATCCCGAGCCAGAGGTACACGGCGCTGCAGAGCGCCACGATCCCGAAGGCGAAGAAGGCCACCCATGCCGCCGGCAGGTGGATGTAGAAGATCCGCTGCACGATCCCCATCGAGGCTTCGGTGGGGACGAAGAAGAAGACCTGCCAGTGAAAGAGCACGGTCAGCGCGAGGCCCGCGAGCCCCAGCACCATCGCACCCCACCGAACCGAGCCGAGCGACATTCACTCCTCCACGATGTATCTGAAGAGGGCCACACCCGCCGCGAGCGCGATCAGCGCGAAGGCCCCCAGGATCCTTGCGGCCCCCGCGACCTCCGACGCGGGGAAGCCCGCGAGGAGGGTGGCCGTGGCCGAGGCACCGAACATGACGACGGGAACGAGCAGGGGGAAGAGGAGCACCGGAAGGAGCGTCTCGCCCATCCGGGTGCCCGCCGTGATCCCGCTGAAGAGGGTCCCGAGGGCGGCGAAGCCGACGACCCCCAGAAGGAGCACCCCGGCAAGGGGAAGGGGGTTCCCGGGAAGCTGCACCTGGTAGAAGAACGCAAAGACGAGCACGGTGACCAGGGTGACCCCGGCCAGGAGCACGGTGTTCGACAGCACCTTTCCCAGGTAGAGCGCCTCCCGGGGGAGGGGTGCCGCCAGGAGCCCCTGGAGCGCACCGTCCTCCTTCTCCAGCTCGAAGGTGCGTCCGAGCCCGAGGAGCCCGGCCAGTACCAGGGTCATCCAGATCAGCCCCGCCGCGATCCGGCCGGGGTGCACGACCGTCCGATCCACCGCGTAGTTGAAGAGAAGGGCGGTGAGCACGACGAAGGCGCCCATGGCGGCGACCCGCTCCCGGGTGCGCAGCTCGACCCTCAGGTCCTTCTCGGCCACGATCCAGGCCAGCGCCAGCGCGCGGATCATGCGGAGGTGCCCTCGGGAGATGCGGGGCCGTGTGCAGGGGTGGAGGGTTGGACGAGCCCTTCCCGTCCCTCGACGGCATCGCGGTAGAAGCGCTCTTCCTGGCCCTCGGGAAGGGCTCCTGCGGGGCCGAGGAAGACGAACCGGCCGCGCGCCTGGATCGCGACCCGGTCGGCGAGGCGGATTCCCTCGGCGAGCTGGTGGGTCACGAGCACCACGCTCCGGCGGCCATCCCTGAGCCGCTGGAG
>JBJHBX010000681.1:0-1889 GCA_050485725.1 Gemmatimonadales bacterium
GAGGAAGGGGCTCGACCTGGTGCGGCATTCGGAAGACTCCTGGGCCCGGCAGCAGGCCCGCATCGACGAAGCAATCCGCCTGAACCGAGCCGCCATCGGTATCCCCGCTCCCCCCCGGCCTGCCGGGCCGCCCGGGGGCGTGCTCCCCTACATGACGCCCACGGCGTACCCGCACCCGGCAGGCGTGGACGCCGAGGGGAGGGTGTGGGTGCTTCGGCACACCTGGCCGAGCGACGGGGCCCGCTTCGACGTGTTTGCCCGGGAGGGCCGGTTTCTCGGGGAGATCGTCATTCCCGAACTCTACCTCACCTCGATCCGGGTCCGGGGCCACTGGATGGTGGCCCGGGGGGAGGGACCCCTGGGTGAGCCGAGGGTGCATCTCTTCCGGCTACCGTGAATCGCCCGGCACCCGCACGCGCCGGCCTCGGGATTCTGGATGGCGCCCCAGGGCTCCCTCAGCGCTCCACCGCCGCCAGCACCTTCCCGAGGAACTCGTTCATGGGGCCCTGACGAAGCCATCGGGCCACCACCACCTTCTCCGCGTTGGGTGACAGCACCTCGTGCAACCACTCCGACAGCGTCCCTTCTTCCAGGCAGTTGTGCCGCGGCCTAGGGATCTGTCGGACCACTTCGATCAGGCACCGGGCGTCCGTTCTCACCACGTGGCTTCCAGCTCGCCTCCCGCTCGGCGTCATGACCCCGGCGTGCAAGTTGGGCATGGCCATCCAGCCCAAGTTACCTCTGCATGGCCGCACTCCTGGGCCCCGAACGTTTCAGCTGAAACGTCGCCAGGCTCGCCCGGTGGCCCTGGCGGCCGGGGCTGGCGCCGTCCTGGTTGCGGGACCCGCACCCGTCCTTGCCCAGGAACTCACTGGCCGGCTGGCGGGGGGTCGCTGCGGTGGGGCGCGAGCCGGAGCCATTCGACGTCTGGACGTTGTGACGTTATGACGCTACCTTGCGTCCATGAACAAGACCAAGCGAGCCACCGTCTACTTCGACGCAAACCTGCACCGGGCCCTCCGGCTCAAGGCAGCGGAAGCGGATACGAGCATTTCGGAGTTGGTGAACACCGCGGTCCGGAAGACGCTGGCGGAAGATGCGGAGGATCTTGCCGCGTTCGAAGAGCGAGCCGACGAGCCGGCCCTGTCCTTCGAAGACCTGGTGCGGGAACTGAAGCGGCGTGGCCAGCTATAGCCTGAGCTATGCTCGGAAGTTGTGGATCGCCGGCCGGAGGCGGCTGGGTTGAGGGGAAGAGAAAAGCGGCGTACCCTCCCGTGTGAAGTCATCACGATCACACGAATCCCGGGTTGGCGCCCGGGGGGAGGATACACCGCGATGCTGAAGGTACTGGGGGGACGCGATGGGGACCAGAGCGAGCCGGGGATGGACCTGGACGGGCTGGCCCGGGAAGGTGCCCGGCGTATGATCGCCGCAGCCATGGAGGCCGAGGTGGCGGAGTACGTGGCCCGCCACCGAGGGGAGCGAGACGGGGAGGGGCGGGCCCTGGTGGTGCGAAACGGCCGGGCCCGGCCCCGGAAGGTGACACTCGGGGCGGGGACGGTGGAGATCAAGGCGCCCCGGGTCCACGACGGACGGGAGGGCGAGAAGTTCACGAGCCGGATCCTGCCGCCGTACATGAGGCGGTCGCCGAAGGTGGCGGAGACGCTACCGATCCTGTATCTGCGGGGGCTCTCGACGGGGGATTTCCGCCCGGCGCTCGAGGGGCTGCTGGGCGAAGATGCTGCGGGGCTCTCGGCGGCCAACATCACGCGGCTGCTGGGGGTGTGGGAGGAGGAGTACGCCGCGTTTCGGCGCCGCGACCTCTCGGGTGTGGACTACGTCTACGTGTGGGCGGACGGGGTGCACGTGAACGTGCGCCTGGGCGAGCA
>JBJHBX010000682.1:0-1884 GCA_050485725.1 Gemmatimonadales bacterium
CGGAAGATGCGGAGGATCTTGCCGCGTTCGAAGAGCGAGCCGACGAGCCGGCCCTGTCCTTCGAAGACCTGGTGCGGGAACTGAAGCGGCGTGGCCAGCTATAGCCTCCAGATCAAGCTGTCTGCGGCGAAGGAGCTGGAAGCAGTTCCACTGAAGGATCGCCGCCGCATCGTGACCCGCATCGAGGGGCTCCGGACCGAGCCGCGTCCGCCGGGGTGCGAGAAGCTGAGCGGCAATGACAAGTACCGCATCCGCCAGGGGAACTACCGCATCCTCTACGAGATTCGGGATCAGGTGCTGATCGTCACTGTCGTGAAGGTCGGCGATCGCCGGGATGTGTCCCGCTGAGATGGTCGTGAGGCCTTGCAATCGGCGTCACGAAGGGCCTCTGAGGAGGACTCTCAGCGCTCCACCGCCGCCAGCACCTTCCCGATGAACTCGTTCATGGCGCCCTGGCGAAGCCAGCGGGCCACCACCACCAGGTCGTGGTCCGGGTCGACGTAGACCATGTTGACCCCGGCCCCCAGGTGGTAGTAGGCGGACTCGGGGGCGGAAGGTAGCGCGCGCCGGTCGGTGTTCAGGAAGAAGTTCATGAAGCCGTAGCCGTCGTTCGCCGGGCCGGGGGTACGGGCCATGGCGAGCCACTCGGTCGAGAGAATCCGCTCCTCGCCCCAGCTTCCGTCCCTCAGGTGCAGCAGCCCGAAGCGCGCCAGGTCGCGGGCGCTGATGAACATCCCCCCTCCCCAGTGGCTTCCGCCGCTCACCGCCTGCACCCAGGTCCCGTCGAGCAGGATCCAGGAGTTGTCGTAGCCGAGCCAGCGCCAGGTGGGTGACGCCCCGATGGGGTCCATCAGGAGATCGCGCATCACCTCCGGAAGGGGCCTCCGCCACAGGTTCGTCGCGGCCAGCGCCAGCAGGTTCACGCGCACGTCGTTGTACTCGTAGACGGTGCCGGGTTCGTGGCGCTCCCGGGTCAGCCACGTGTCGGCATCGGTGTCCGGACGGTCGGCCCAGTCCGGCTTGCACCAGAGCATCCCCTCCCAGTCGGAGGTCTGCCGGAGCAGGTCGTCCCAGGTGATGCGACCGCTGTGCTCACCGCCGAACGGAAAGAAGGGTCCGGGTACCTGCGGAAAGGCGCCCTCGGGCTCGCGCGGGGCCACGCACTCGGGGTTCCTGGGCTGGATCGGCCCCATGCGGTCGGCCACGCGTTCGTCGACGCTCTCGAGGAGCCCCCGGTCCCACGCCAGCCCCACGGTGGCGCTCACGAAGCTCTTGGCCACGCTGAAGGTCAGGTCGACCCGGTCCGGCTCCCCCCACTCGGCTACCACGTACCCCCCGCGCACGATGATGCCCGAGGCCGGCCCGCGCATGCTGAACGGCCCCACCGCGTCGCCGAACGGCTCGCGGCGGCTGAAGGCCGACTGGTGCGCGAGCGCCAGGTCGCGGGGTGCCGTGGACTCCTGCTCGGTGGCGAAGCGCACCGCCTCGGCCAGGGCGTCGGCCGACAGGCCGAGCCTGCCCGGTTCCATCCACTCCCACCCACCCGCGGGCGGCACGTACCCCGCCACCTGGGCGTGGACCGTGGGCGCGAAGAGGAGCGGCGAGGCCAGCACGAGGGCCGGGAGCAGGGTGGCGCGGGGGGAGCGTGTCATGATCTGGCGAGGTGGAAGGAAGGAGTGCTACGGGCTACGCGTGGAAGATGCGAAGAGCGGGACGCACCCGCGCCCTGCGCCATGATACGGGGCGCGTGCTCGTCACGCTCCGATCCCGATCAGGCCCGAGGCGCGCGCGGCCGTTCCAAGGGCACGATCATGGGTGGCCATGACGATCGAATCGTCGCGGGTGTCCCGCCAGAGGAGGGCCGTTGCGAGGTGGATCGCACCT
>JBJHBX010000683.1:0-591 GCA_050485725.1 Gemmatimonadales bacterium
TCGGCCTGGACGGTGCCGGGGGTCGTCGGGAGGGTCCACCGGGTCTCGGCGAGCCCCGAGGCCTGCGAGGTCCACGCGCTCGCGGGGTCGAAGCTGCCGGGCCCCGTCCACTCCACCTGAACCGGAAAGGGGTCGCCGAACTGGTCCCGGGCACGCACCACGAGCGCGCTCGGAGCCATGGCGCCCTGGAGCCCCGACTGGCTCGCCCCAGCATGCGCCACGAGGGAGGCCAGGACCGGTGCCTCGTTGGCGGTGGCGGTGAAGACCGCGACCAGGTCCCCCGCGAAGAGGCGTGCCTCGTAGGCGCCCGCGTCCGCAGGGAGGGTCCATGTCGCCTCGGCGGTGCCGTCGGGCGCCGAGACCGGCATGCCAGAGAGGCTCCCACCGGTCGCATCCCACGAAATCGGGGCCTCGATGGGGTCGCCATGCTGGTCCCGGATCCGCACGCGCAGGGGCTCGAGGACGGCGCCGGCAAGGGCCACCTGGCCATTTCCGGAAAGGATGTCGACGCTGGCCGGGACCGGTGGGGTGCGGACTTCGAAGCCGAAGGGGAAGGGGCGTCCGTCGACCCGGACCTCGAGGGCGACCAGG
>JBJHBX010000683.1:601-1884 GCA_050485725.1 Gemmatimonadales bacterium
GAGCACGCTCCAGCGGCCGAAGGAAACCGGCCCGCCGTCTCCACCTGCCTGGAAGGAGAAGGCCACGCTCTGGTCCGTGAAGGCCACGCCGGGAAGCCCGGTGGGGATCACCTCGAGCGCCTCGCGCCGCGGAAGAACCGGAACCAGGGCGTCCGCGCCCCCGCCCTCGTCGAAGACCCGGATCCACCCGGCCTGCGCGCCCGTCCCGAAGCGCCACCGCTCGGGCGTGGCCCGTCCCGACCCCGTGAAGGCCAGGGTCGTGGGGGCGAACGTTCCACCTCCACCGACCTCGACGCCGAAGTTTCCCGCGAGCGGGTTGCCGAAGGCGTCGGAAGCGACGAGGGTCGGGAGGGTCACGGCTTCGTCATCTTCCCGTCCGAAGGGGAGGCCGTCGCCCGGGGTCACGGCCGGACCTGACGCAGGGCTCTCGAAGCCCAGTTCGGCCGGGGAGCCCGCGGTCACGAGAATCGAACCGTCGTGGGCGGGGCCCGCGTCGTGCTCCACCCGGAAGGGGGTGGCGCCGGCGAGGGTCAGGCGTCCGCCGAGGCGCGTCCCTCCCGGCAGCACGGGGTGGGTCGAGGCGCTGTCACCCAGCACGAACCGGATCGCTCCGAGCTCGCCCTGGGACGGGGGCCGACCCTTCCCGTCGCGGAGCTCGACCTGCACTTCGAAGGCCTCGCCCGCCCGGACCGTCGCGGGCGCGGTGACCAGGAGCTCCGAAACCGCCCGGGAAACGACCCGCGTCTCGACCGAAACGCTTCGGTCCTCTGCGGTCAGCGTCAGCACGGCGGGTCCGTGGCCTCCGGGGCGCCAGTTCCCGCGGATCTCGCCGGCCGCGTCGGTCTGGGCGGGCCCGGTCCAGTCGCCCGGGCCGCTCACCGCAACGGGGAGGAGCTGTGCGGGACCGCCTCCCTGGCGAAGGAAGCGTACCCGGACCTCCATGGCCTCGTCGGCGTAGAGGAGTGCTGCGCCCTCCGAAAGCACCACCGCCTGCGCCACCGGGTCCGGAGCAGGCGCGGCGGTATCGGAGCCGCCACAGCCTGCGAGGAACGCGGGGAGGACGGCTGCCATGACCAGGGTGCAGCGTGCAAGGGCGTGGAACGGGGAGACGCGCAAGGGATCCGGGGGTGAACGGGTCGGGAACGGGGGGGAGATCGGGTCGGGCAGGGCTCCGGGCGGCGTGTGGCTTCTCCGCTGGCGCGCGCCCGCGTCCCCGTCTCTCGCAACGTCCGCGCCAGCATCGGCCCGCCGGGCGGATCCATGGAAATACGGGAACCTTGCCG
>JBJHBX010000684.1:0-1882 GCA_050485725.1 Gemmatimonadales bacterium
GGGGCCCACCGGCCGGGGCGTGATGTCGCGCCCGATGACCCGGAGCGGTTCACCCCCGTCGGGCCCGTGGATCCGGATCCGGTAGTCCGACGAATCCGCAAGGGCGAGGAGCCCGTCGGGGAGCACGGCGAAGTGGACCCCCGGATCGAGCGCGCGCTGGGCCGCCATCATCACCATGCCGCCTCCCGACGCCCCTTGAGTCCGGGGCTGCGGCCGTTCGGGTCGCCACGCCTCGAGGACCCGGACCGCCGAGGTCGACCCCTCGGGCGCCGAGAGGTCCCAGCGATCCACCGGCGTCGTCGTCGGAAGCGACGGGGGGCCGCCGCCCGGCGACATCTGGATCCGGAGACCCTGGGCGTGGGCGATCACCGCGGAGCCGCCTTGCCGCTGCAACCGGGCCCCCGGCATCGCGCCGCCGGTTCCGTAGCGATACGACCCCAGGAATTCCCCCTGCGGCGAGAAGACCAGGAAGGCCTCGTGCCCGTTGTCCGCCACGACGATCCGGCCGTCGGCGAGAACCTGGACCCCCTGCGGGCTCCGGAACTCGCCGGGCCCGTCGCCCGAAACCCCGAAGCTGACGAGGTGCGTGCCCGACGCATCCACGACATGGACCCGTCGCTGCTGCGGGTCGAGCATGTGCAGTCGTCCGTCGTCCCCGAAGGCCATGGACGAGATCCGGGTGAAGGCGTCCCACCTTCCCCCCTCGATCGAACCCACGCGGTAGAGCTCGTCCACCACCGGCTCCATGGTGTCACCGTCGCCGCCCGCCGAGCGGCCCGTCGCATCGCTGCAGGCGGGAAGGAGGAGGAAGGCCCCCGCCGCGAGGGCCAGGGGAAGGATGGGTCCACGGCGCGTCGCGCGCGGATGCTGGGTGTTCATGCCGACCTGGGGTTAGGGAGTGGGTGCGCGCCGCCTGCCGCATCGGGGACCCGGCGGGGGCGAGATCGAATGCCCGCGTTCGATGCCCTCCCCACGCGGGACCGTTGCCTCGGCTCCCTGCGGGGGTGCACCTTGACCGGCATGATACCCCCGCGCCCACCCTTCCGCATCGACCCCGACATCGCACGCTCGAGCACGCTTCCCGGCTGGGCGTATGCCGACCCCGAAACGCACGGCAGGGTCCTCGAGGCCGCCTTCGTCCGGAGCTGGCAGTGGGTCGGCGACACCGGCCAACTCCGGGCCCCCGGGCACGTGGCGCCGGTGACGCTCCTGCCGGGCTCCCTCGACGAGCCGCTGGTCCTCGCGCGGGGCGACGCCGAGCTCCGCTGCCTCTCGAACGTCTGCACCCACCGCGCCGCGCTGGTCGTCGAGGGCGAGGGGCACGTGAAGCACCTGCGCTGCCGCTACCACGGGCGGCGCTTCGGCCTCGACGGCTGCCTCCTCCACATGCCCGAGTTCGAGGGTGTCGAGGGCTTTCCGTCGCCCGCCGACGACCTCCCCCGCCTCCCCCTCGCGGAATGGGGACCGCTCCTCTTCACCTCGCTCGACCCGGGGGCGCGGGCGGGCGAAGGCGACCCCGCCACCGGCCCGGGCCCCCGCATCCCATGGAGCACCCCCGAGGGAACCGGCTGGATCGACCCCGTCCGGGACCGCCTCGACTTCCTTCCCTGGCACGAGTTCCGCTTCGACCCGTCGAGCTCCCGCGACTACCTGGTCCAGGCGAACTGGGCGCTCTACGTGGACAACTACCTGGAGGAGTTCCACATCCCGTACGTGCACGGGGGGAGCCTGACCGGGGCGCTGGACTACGATGCGTACCGCACCGAGCGGTTCCGCTGGGGAAACCTGCAGCTGGGGGTGGCGAAGGGCGACGACCCGGTCTTCGAGCTTCCGGCGGATCACCCCGAGGCCGGGCAGCGCATTGCCGCCTTCTACTTCTGGC
>JBJHBX010000685.1:0-1878 GCA_050485725.1 Gemmatimonadales bacterium
GCATGAAGCCGGCGACCCCTGCCGCCAGCGAGAAGACGTTCCCCGAGAGCACCGAGAGCGCCGCCTGCTGCCCCAGGTCGGCCAGGTTCGCGCGGAAGGCCCGCCCCTCGGACCGGAGGTCGGTGGCCGCGTTCCCGAGCACCCGGATCCGGTCGGCGACGCCCCCGTCGAGCCCCGCCAGCGTTGCACTCCTCGAAGCCAGGTGGACGAAGGCCCGCTCCGCGGCCCACCCCGCGATCCCACCCTCTCCCCCCGTCCGTACCGAGGACAGAAATCCCTGGTATTCCTCCAGCAGCGCACGGCCCTCGTGAAGCGTTGCGCCGGCGGCGCCCGCCCCGGTTTCGGCGAGCCCCGCAATGGCGGGGTGGGACCGGAGAAGCTGGCCCAGGCCCGGGGCACCCTCGAGCAAGCGATCGGCCGGGGCGTCGGCCGGGAAGCCCGCCAGGGAGGTGAGGAGCTCCGAAAGGGCGCCGGCGGCGGCGTTCCGCCCCGTGAGGCCCATGCCATCGGCCGTGTCGCCGTCACCCTCCCCGGGGGAGCCCGTGGCCTGGAGCGCGGCGAGGAGGTAGCGACCGGCCTCGCCCCCCAGCGCGCCGTCGAGGGCGGAGGCGGCGTAGAGCTGGAGTGGTCCCAGGCGGAGGCCCTCGCCCCCCGACGCGCCGAGCCGGGGGGTCCCGGCCACGCCGGGAAGCGGGACCTCGCCGGGCCGGAGGTACATCGCCTTGAGTCGCCCCCCCTCGTCGGCAAGCCCCCGGCCCAGCTCGGCCGGAAGGAGCGGGGCCAGCGTCTCGACCGAGCAGAGCGTCCCCTCGACCGGGTCGGCGAGTCCCCGGCAACGATCGAGACGGGCCGCGGGGCTTCCCGCACCCCCCCCCAGTGCCCGCGCGAGGGCGTCCACCGCCGGTAGCCAGGCGGGACCCGAGGCTCCGACGCCCTCGGCCGGGCCGGGGTTCGCCTCGAGGCTCCGGTTGAGGAGCGCAAGCGAGAGGACGGCGGGGTAGTCGCGCTCGGAGAGGATCCGCTCGAGCGACGCGGCGGTCCAGAGCGCCCGGGTCACGGGGTCGTCCAGCGCGACACCCGGCGCCGCCCGGATGCCCGTCGCTGCCGGCATCCCCGGCGCCGCCGGCATTCCCGACACCCCCGGCGCCCTGCCCGGATCGACGTCGCCAGTCGGGAGGCCGCGAAGCTCTCCCCCGCCGGCGATGGTACAGGCGATCACCGCGAGGACCACGGTCGTCGGGGTCCGATTGGCACGAGGGCCGGCGCGGTGGCTGGCACGCAGGCGGGCGCGGAGGAATGGATTGGACGGCATGAAGGCGACTGGCGCGCGAACGCTGCGGGATTCTCGGGTCACAGGGGGTCGGAACCCGTGGCTACACCGATCCCGCACCCCATGTTGCCGACGGCAGGGGGGCACGGGGGGCACGGGGCACCGGTGCACGAGCGCCCGGGGGCAGCGGCGCCGCCCGTTCCGTCCGGCTACCGCACCGCCGTCATCTGGATCTCGACCAGGGCGCCCCGGGGGAGCCCCGCCACCTCCACCGTGGCACGGGCGGGCGGGAGCTCGCCGAAGTACCCGGCGTAGATCCCGTTCATGGCCGCGAAGTCAGCCAGGTCCACCAGGAAGACCTGGCTCTGCACCACCTGGTCGAACCCGAAGCCCGCCGCCTCCAGCACCGCCCCGAGGTTCTCCATGACCTGCCGCGTCTCGGCCTCGATCCCGCCCTCGATCATCTCGCCCGAGTCCGGGTCCAGCGCGATCTGGCCCGCCAGGTACAGGGTGTTCCCCGCGAGCACCGCCTGCGAGTAAGGGCCGATGGCGGCGGGGGCCCGCCCGGTGTCGATCCGGACCCGCACGGTCGACCCTGCCGGCTCCTC
>JBJHBX010000686.1:0-1861 GCA_050485725.1 Gemmatimonadales bacterium
CCGCGGCGGTACATCAAGGCAAAGGAGGGGCGCTCGGTGAGCTCGGGGGTCCAGACGGGACCCACGGTTTCGCCCACCCGCGCCCACGCCGCCACCTGGGCCTCGAATGCTCCCTCGCCGTGTCGCTCCCGGATGAACCGGGCCGCCGCGTACTCGGCAAAGGCCTCGCTCATCCAGTGATCCGGCGCCATGAAGTCGGAGCTCTGGGCCCAGTGGTGGGCCATTTCGTGGCAGAAGAGGGTGTGGGCCTCCACGAGGTCGTCCGAGTGCATCCCGCCGACCGAGATGAAGTTCGGCCGCTGGTACGAGACCTGGTCACGGTCCGTGAGCACGATCCGCATGTCGCGGAGCGGGTCCTCCCCGCCGAAGCGCGCGTTCAGGTGGAGTGCGCAGTCCCGGGCGGCCTCGAGCACGAGCCCGACGCGAGCAGGGTCGGCACCGTGGTGGAAGAGCACGAAACCGTCGGACTCGATGCGCTCCACCGCCGGGGCGGCCACGAAGTGCGCGTCGACGCCAGGCGCGGTGAACGGCAGCCGGTGCAGGCCTTCGGCGAAGGTCGAACCCCCGCCGCTGATGACCGTCCAGCCCTCTGGAAGCTCGACCTCGAGGGTACCCCGCATTGCCTGGTCGAAGGATGCGAAGAGCGGGAACCAGAAGCCGTCGAGCATCAGCTCGATCCACCCCTCGTCCAGGCGGACCATGCCGTCCGAGCTCAGGGCCGGCGCGCCGGAAAAGCCGAGCTCCAGCTCGACACGGTCGCCGGGGCGGACCCCGTCGAGCGCGATCGCGTGCAGCTGGAAGGGTGCCCCTTCCCCGGGGTCGACCGCCCGGAACCCCGCGACGCCGCGCCCCTCCACCTGGTGAAGGTCGAGGTCGCGGGCCATCGCGAAGGTCACCGCCTCGCGGGTGGACTCGTCGGCCACGAACCCGACCCGCCAGCGGGCCGACAGGCGGGCGGCCGCCGGGTCCGGTCGCACCCGCGCCGCAAAGGTGGGGGTCCCGGGGGTGGGCTCGAGGAGCGATCCAGGCGCTGCGTCCGGGAGCGCCGGTACCTGCGCCGAGGCCGGAAGCGGGTGGAACAGGGCAGCGGCCCCGAGCAGGAGAAGGGCAGGGAGACGGTCGTTTGCGGGTGCGTTCATGGTCCTTCGGGCAGGAGTTCGCGAAGGGTGGACCGCGGTCCGGTTCTTCATCCATGTACGCGGACCCGATGAACCGGGTTTCGGGCGCAACCGCGCACCCGCACGGCCGGCGAGAACGCGAAATTCCGTCCTGCCCTCCCGGAACTTCCTTCCTGCCCGGCTGCTCGGCGGGGGGCAACGAAGAGGCGCCGGTCGCCGGGATCGCTCCCGACGGCCGGCGCCCGCGGACCCCGAGGGGTCGCTAGTGCCTACTCGGCGCCGTTCCGGCGGCGGCGCCGGATCGCGGCGACCCCCACGGGAACGGCCACCATCCCCGCCAGCGCTGCGCCCGCGCGGGTCGTGACGAGCCCCTTCGCACCCTTGGCGGCGAGGAGGGCCTTCGTCCCCTTCACGGGGTGGCGGAGCATGTAGGTGGCCTTCGGTGCCTTCGCATATCCAACGAAGCGTGCAATTCGATTCAGCATCGTGCGTCTCCTGCTGCGGGTTCGGTTGAGCTCCCGGACCCTCATGGTGCAACAAGCGTGCACGGCATGATCCAGCATGCAGGAAGTCGGAATGCGGGGTCGAAGAGGCGACGGTCGAGGTCGCCCGCACAGTCGCTATCGGAGTCGATACCCCACGACGAACGGGACCTCCAGCTCGTCGCGTTCCACGCCGAGGACCTCCCCATCTTCGAAGGCGAGGACCCGGAACCCCTCGGGAAGGTCGAGGAATCCGCCGAG
>JBJHBX010000687.1:0-1857 GCA_050485725.1 Gemmatimonadales bacterium
GTCGACCCCGGCCACATCGAGGGGGCGAGGGGAGCCCACGGTGGCGGCGATGTAGTTCCAGAGGGGCTGCGCGGCTTCGGCATGGCTCCAGAACCGGAAGAGGTTCTCGCGGGCCACCCGGTGCACGCCTTCGGGGGTCTCCACCTGCGCCCAGCCGAGGTGGAGCGAATAGAAATCCCCCTCGAAGGCCAGGACATCGAATCCCTTCTGCTGGTGGAGGATGCGAACGATCTCGGCCCGGGCGCGGATCGCGCCTCCATCGCCATGCCATGGCTCGCCCAGCATGACGACGCGTGCATCGCCAATGGCCTCCAGGAGCGCCTGGACGCCCGCGTCGCTTCCCCCTCGGGAGAGGTCCACAGGGACGACCGACATGTGCGTGGGGGAGAGCAGGTCGGCTCCATCCGGCGGATCCGCACGTTCGGGGATGCCGCACCCGTGGGCGGAGATCGCGGCGAGGATCACAAGAAAGCACCGACGGAGGGAAGAGTTCATGGATTGGCGCAGAGGAAGCGAGGGGGTCAGGTTTGCTCAACGCCCGGTCCGATGCCGCTGGCGGGGTGTCGGTTGCATCGACGCACTCCGAATGTGAGGCGGCGGATCGACGGGAAGTCCACTGGATCGGCCCGGATGGGCTTACACAGTAAGGGACTGCGCCTCCAGGGGCCATCCCTCCGCGTGTCGACCTGCCGATCTCCCTCGTCGCCAACGGTTTCCCATGGAGCCGTTTCACGCCAGATTCGGGTCACCGGATTGGAGGGCCGGTTCGAACCTCCTCCCTTGACCGGGTTCGTCGGCCACTTGACCCGTCTCCGAGGGCCTCCTCCATGCGCCTGACCTACCGGGAGTCGCCGCCTCCCCCTGCCATCGCGCACTTCGTCGCCTGCTTCTGGACGCTGGAGGGGGCGGTGGGGTGCGCGGCCGAGCCGGACCCGGTGGTTCCCGACGGCTGCGCCGAGCTCATCTGGAACCTGGCCGACCCCTTCCGGCGCTACGAGGACCGGGCAGGCGCCAGGGAACAGGGAAGGGCGCTCCTGGTGGGTCAGATCAGTCGGCCGATCTTCCTGGCTCCGGGGGCGGAGGTCTCGCTGGTCGCGGTGCGCTTTCGTCCGGCCGCGCTGGGTGCCTTTCTCGGCGGACTCCAGGCCGCGGCGGTCACGGACCTGGACCTGCCGCTGGGTGATGTGATCGGATACCGTTTGCGGGAGGTGGGCGAGCGGTTGGCCGAAAGGAAGGACGCGGGGAGCAGGCTTGAGGTCGTGCGCGAGGCCATCGCCACCGACCTCTCCCGGGCTCGACCCGTCGATCCGGCCGTGGCGGCGGCCATCGACTGGATCTCCGCATCCCGTGGGCGGGTCCGCATCGCCGAGCTCGCCCGGCAGCTGGGGCTCAGCCGGCGCCACCTCGAACGGCGATTCGCCGAGGAGGTTGGCCTCACCCCGAAGCGGCTGGCCCGGATCGTCCGGTTCCGGGGCCTCCTGGCGCGACTGGAGCAGGGAGAGCCCGCCGGGTGGAGTGGTCTCGCCCTCGAACACGGGTACTACGACCAGGCGCACCTGATCCGGGACTTCCGCGAGCTGGGCGGGGCCGCGCCTGAGGCCTTTCTTTCCGCGCACCTTCCCCTGGGGCAGCTCTTCCTGGGGGCGGCGCCGGAGGCCTGAGTTCCTCCGGTCGCATTTTTCCAAGACAGGCCGCGGCGAGCGTCCTATCGTGTTCGGATCTACTGGCCGCGCATCCCCCGGAAACCCACGGCCTCGACCCTGCCACCTCCACCGGAGATCCCGCCATGATGAACGGCAGCACGTTCACACCCCAACTCACCCTTGCCCTGCCGGTTTCCGACCGCAAGGCGAGCTC
>JBJHBX010000688.1:0-1854 GCA_050485725.1 Gemmatimonadales bacterium
GGCGATCAGCGCCCCCGGGTCGCGCGCCACCGTCATGTCGGTGAAGCCGGCGAAGTCAACCAGGAGGACCGAGGCCTCGTCGAAGCTCCGGGGGGTGGTCGTGCCCGAGTCCCGGAGTTCCTCGTAGATGCTCCGGGGCATGATGTTGAGGAGAAGGCGCTCGGAGCGCTCCTGCTCGAAGGCGAGCTCGCGGTTCTGGCGCTCGCTCATGCGTGCGTACGAATCGAGGAGGTACTCGGCCTCTCTCTGCTTCGAGATGTCGTGAAGCTCGACGAGGGCGGTGGGCGGCTCGTGCCCCGGCAGAGGGCGCAGCTCGAGCCTTCCCGAGCGCGTCCGGGGTCCGAAGCGACGCTCGAGCTCCAGCCGAAGGGGGCGCTCCCGGGCGAGCCGCTCCCGGGCCCGCTCGGGGTCGAGCTCGGGGATGCGCCGGGCGAGGTCGGTGTCGGTACCCGGGAACCACGCTCCGAAGCGCGCGTTCTCGAAGCGGATCTCGAGGGTCTCCGGATCGACCGCGGCCACGGCGGCGGCGAGGGCGTCGAACACGCCGGTCCCGGCCTCGGCCCCTCGCCCGGCCCCGATCTCCGTTCGGGGGGCCCCGCCGCGGATCACGCCGAGCTCCCCACGATGTGCGGCTCGAGGGCCTCGATGTGGGCCACGAGGCGCTCCACCAGCGCGCCGTCGAGACCGTGGTCCTCGAGGGTCTCGCGGAAGAGCTCCGCCATGAGCCGGAAGTGCGCGGGCTCGATTCCAAGCCGCGCATGGGCGCGGGCCAGCTGCTCGTCGGTGAACGACGCCGGGCCGCCCAGCACCGTCGAGAAGAACTTGGCCTGGTGGTCCACGAGCCTCCGCATGTCGACCCCGTCGAAGTAGGGGTTCAGCTCGTCGGCGTCGAGGATACGGTCGTAGAAGTCGGTGACCATGAGCCGCACGCGCGAGAAGCCGCCCAGCCGGTCGAATTCGCTTACCCTCATCGTGATGCCTCCTGCATCGTGGATGCGTCCGAGGCCGCCCGACGAGGCGTCCCCGTTCGCTGATGCGGAATTCCGACGGCCCCGGGGACACGCCCCGTTCGACGCTCTGGACTTCGGGGGAATGCGCGTGCATCGTGACGCATGAATGCCGAAGCCCCGGGCGAGGTCACCCGGCTCCTCCGGTCGTCCGACGCCGGCAGCGCGGAGGCCCTCGAGGCCCTCGTTCCCCTGGTGTATCGGGAGCTGCGGGCGCTCGCCGACGGCCACATCCGGAGGGAAGGGGTGGGCCACACCCTGACGCCCACGGCCCTCGTCCACGAGGCCTACCTGAAGCTCGTTCCCGGGCGCGGCCTCAGCGCCCGGGACCGGGCCCACTTCCTCGCCATCGCGTCGCGGGCCATGCGCCAGGTGCTGGTGGACCATGCCCGGACCCGGAAGGCCCGGAAGCGCGAGGGAGGCTGGGCCCGGGTGACCTTCGAGGGGAGCGGGGCCCTGGAGGCACGAAGCGCCGATCCGTCGGAGCTCCTGGCGCTGGACGAGGCCCTCGCCACCCTCGACCCCCGCCAGCGGCAGGTGGTCGAGTGCCGGGTGTTCGGGGGCATGCCCGAGGCCGAGATCGCCGTGGCGCTGGGCGTGACCGAGCGCACGGTCCGGCGGGACTGGGTCAAGGCCCGGGCCTGGCTCGTCGACCTCATGGGCGAGGACCAGGAGCCGCCCGCCTCGTGACGCCCGGGCCGGACCCCCACCGGCGCGCCCGCGTGGAGGCGCACTTCGAGGAGGCCCTCGCCCTCGATGCGTCCGCCCGCGAGCCCTGGCTCCAGGCCCTTGCATCCCGTGAAGAGGAAGGGGTCGTGGCCCAGGTGCGGAGGCTCCTCGACGCGCA